>JAKFVB010000029.1 GCA_021732405.1 Methylotenera sp. | reverse complement strand
AAATACAATAACTTATTGTACAGTATTTGATTATTAGAGATATTTGTCTAACTAAATAAGGACTAATTGTGAGCTTTTTTGTACTTTTATTGATTTTAAGCAGTGTTTTGTTGTCGGCTGTTGCGCAAATTCTCCTCAAAATTGGGATGAGTGTTCCATCTGTACAGCATGCAATTTCCGTAGATTCGTTCTCTCAAGTCGTATATTCCATCGCTACGAGTTTTTATGTCTTACTTGGATTAGGTCTTTATTTCGCCAGTGCAGCGGTTTGGCTTTTTGTTTTGGCAAAAGTAGATGTGAGTTTTGCGTATCCGTTTGTTGGCTTGGGTTTTGTAGTGACGATGTTATTGGCTTTTTTTATTAATGGTGAGGTGTTATCAACCACAAAGATTGTAGGCACACTTTGTATAGCATTGGGTGTGGCAATTATGGCGCAAGGGTAAAAATATGAATAAACCGCTATGTGTTGATTGTGACGGTACCTTAATTGCCACAGATTTGCTATACGAAGCATTTTTTTTAATGCTTAAACAATACCCGCTGGGTTTGTTTTTGCTGCCTTTTTGGTTGTTAAAAGGTAAAGTTTATTTAAAAGAGCGTTTGGCAGAGCATGTAACTTTTAATTGGGAAACGTTGCCATATCGCCCAGAAGTCATGAGCATGATAGAAAAAGCGCGTGAGCAAGGCAGGCAGGTGGTACTGGTGACAGCTTCACCCATGTTATGGGCAAATGGAATCGCTCAGCACCTTGGTTGCTTTGACCAAGTGCTTGCAACCGAAAAAGGATTGAATCTTGCAGGCAAAAATAAGGCCAATTATTTGGTTAAGTTATTTGGTGAGCGTAATTTTGATTATGCAGGCGATTCGTATGTGGATTTGCATGTGTGGGCACATGCGGCAAGTGCAATTGTGGTGTCATCTAGCGATAGCCTTGCGCAAAGGGCATCAGAAAAAGCCAATGATATACAAACCATTAAAACGCCGCGCGCTAAGTTTTTAGTGTATTTGCGTGCTTTGCGTGTGCATCAATGGCTTAAAAATTTGTTAATAGCTGTGCCTTTGCTAGCCGCTCATCAACTAAATGCTTTTGAGGGAATTGTTCAGGTTTTTTACGCTTTCATCGCGTTTAGTCTGTGCGCGTCATCGGTTTATGTGCTGAATGATTTGCTGGACTTAGATTCTGATAGACAGCATATTCGTAAACGTAAACGTCCATTTGCAGCCTGCACTATCCCGTTGTGGCAGGGCATGTTGATGGTACCTTTGCTTTTAGGCGTTGCTTTTGCTGTATCTCTTTTACTACCAAACCGCTTTATTTTAGTGCTAGGTGCATATTTTGTAATGACTCTGGCTTATTCAATCCGTCTAAAAAGACAAGTGATTGTGGATGTGATGCTACTGGCTGGTTTGTATACCATGCGAATTATTGCAGGCGCTGCCGCCACTATGATTACGCCATCTTTCTGGTTGCTGGCATTTTCAATGTTTGTCTTTTTAAGCCTAGCCTTGGTAAAACGCTACTCAGAATTATTAATTACCTTGCAAAGCAATAAGCAAGAAGCAGCCGGCAGGGGTTACTCGGTAAACGATTTGCCTGTGTTGATGTCCATAGGCGTAAGTTCGGGTTTAGGCTCTGTATTAATTTTGGCTTTATACCTTAATAACCCAGAAACCAACCTGATGTATCCCAACACCATGTGGCTGTGGCTAATGCCGCCACTTTTATTGTATTGGGTTAGTAGAATGTGGATGAAAGCGCATCGCGGCCAAGTAGACGATGACCCTGTAGTATTTGCGGCAAAAGATTGGCAGAGCTTACTTGTATTATTGATTTCTGCCTGCATATTTATAGCAGCGCTTAAACTTTAAAATCAAGAGTTTTAATTAGTTAAGTTTTATTATCACAAAAATAATCACTACAATAATTTTATCAATGTTAGGAAAACAACATGGAACATACTTTACCCGCATTACCTTACGCAAGAGCAGCATTAGCGCCGCATATTTCAGAAGAAACACTCGATTTTCACTATGGTAAGCATCATCAAGCCTATGTGACTAACTTAAACAATTTAATCAAAGGCACCGAGTTTGAGAGTTTGAGCTTAGAAGAAATCATTAAAAAATCTTCCGCAGGTATCTATAACAACTCTGCCCAAATTTGGAATCACACATTTTTTTGGAACAGCATGAAACCTAATGGCGGCGGCGCACCAACAGGTGCATTGGCGGATGCAATCAACAAAAAATGGGGCAGTTTTGATGAGTTTAAAAAAGCCTTTCAAGCGTCAGCGGTTGGTAATTTTGGTTCTGGTTGGACATGGTTAGTTAAAAAAGCGGACGGCAGTGTGGATATTGTGAATATGGGCGCCGCAGGTACGCCATTAACCACTGGCGATAAAGCATTATTAACCATCGATGTATGGGAGCACGCGTATTACATTGATTATCGTAATGCTCGCCCTAAATTTGTAGAAACATTTTTAGCATCATTAGCAAACTGGGATTTTGCGTCTGCAAACTTTGCTTAACTGTAATTAAATCTACTTTTACATGCATGATTGCAATGAATGGCACCTTATAATTGGGTGCCATTTTTTTTGTACCTTGATTAAATTTAATCACATGAATAGACAACCCACTACTTAGTACTACTAACGCTCAAAATTGGACATATCATTAAATTGGCCATGCCGATTTAATATTAATCACTACTGATAAACGATATTTATTACATACTAAATTTTAATTATTAAAATTAATATATAACTCCGATAGTTTGAATAAGAGGAGATCAGTATGAAACAGATATCTATAACAAAAGTTGGTTTTATAGCGGCAGTAGCCGCATGCAGTTTATCCATATCAGCATTAAACGCAGCAACACTAACCCGAGATAATGGTGCATTAGTTGGTGATAATCAAAATTCACAAACGGCTGGCCCAACTGGGCCAGTTATGCTGCAAGATATTCACTTGATTCAGAAGTTACAAAGATTTGATCGTGAACGTATTCCAGAGCGCGTGGTGCATGCAAGAGGCGCTGCGGCACATGGCGAGTTTGTCGCAACGGCCGATATTAGCGATATTAGCAAAGCAAGTGTATTTAAAAATGGAGCTAAAACGCCAGTTTTTCTTAGATTCTCGACCGTTATTCATGGCAATCATTCGCCCGAAACGCTGAGAGATCCAAGGGGTTTTGCTGTTAAGTTTTATACATCAGAAGGCAATTGGGATTTAGTCGGCAATAATCTACCGGTCTTTTTTATTCGTGATGCAATCAAGTTTCCAGATATGGTGCACTCTTTGAAACCAGGCCCTGACACCAATCTGCAAGATCCAAACAGAGTGTTTGATTTTTTTAGCCACATACCTGAAGCAACTCACATGTTAACCCGTGTTTATTCAGATTACGGCATACCTGCTACCTACAGAAACATGGAAGGCAACGGTGTACATGCGTTTAAACTGGTGAATCAAAATGGGCAATATGTGTATGTGAAATTTAACTGGAAGCCGCATCAAAAACAGATTAACTTAACGCAAGCAGAAGCCAATAAAATCCAATCTACCGACTTTAATCATGCTTCACGCGATCTGCAAACGGCAATCACAAATGGTGATTATCCAAAATGGGATTTAATGATTCAGGTATTAAAACCAGAAGAATTAAATAATTTTGACTTTAACCCATTGGACGACACCAAAATTTGGCCTAATGTACCCAGCAAAAAAATTGGCACATTAACGCTGAATAGAAACCCCGACAACATTTTCCAAGAAACTGAGCAAAGTGCTTTTGCACCATCCAATATGGTGCCAGGTATTGAGCCTTCTGAAGACCGCATGTTGCAAGGCCGTTTATTTTCATACGCAGATACGCAGTTTCATCGTGTTGGTGTGAATGCGCTACAGTTACCAATTAACCGCCCAAAGCTTGATATTGTGACTAATAATCAAGATGGCCAGTTAAATGCAGGTAACCGAAAAGGCACGGTCAATTATGAGCCAAGCGTGATTGAGCCAAAACCACAAAACGCCAGTTATAAACACAGTAACTTAAAATTATCTGGCACAACACAACAAAATAATATTGATAAGACGCTCAATTTTAGACAAGCAGGCGAGTTTTACAGAAGCTTATCTCAGGCCGAGCAAACAAGTTTGATTTCAAACTTATCGGGTGACCTTGGCGCCGTTAAAAATGAAAGTACACGCAATAAAATGATTGCCCATTTTTACAAGGCAGACGCCAATTATGGAACAGCCCTTGCGAAAAAAATCGGGGTAGATGTCAGTGTGATTAAATCTGCTGCAGATAAATTAAGCGAGTAACTGTATCAAATTAAACCGTATCTGAGTGATGCGCTCAGATACGGTTTATAAGGAGCTTAAGATGAAAATACTAATATTGGCTATATTCATAATGTTAACAAATCATGCGGTAGCAGGCGGCTATGGCGCCGAATATAATCCAGAGCAGGCATCGCTGACCAGTGCAGAAAAAATAAAAGTATACTTGTTGAGAGCAGCCAAAGAGGGCGATATAAAAATTGTTAATGCCATTATCGATAATCGCTTTAATTTGAATGTGGCAGACAGAAAAGGCTACACGCCACTCATTTTAGCGGCCTATCACGGCCACAAAGAAATCGTCGATCTATTACTGCAATCAGGTGCAAACCCGTGTCAAAAAGATAAAAGAGGTAATACGGCATTAATGGGCGCAATTTTCAAAGGCGAAATCAGTATTGGACGCCAATTAATAGCTGCAAATTGTCAAGATACGCAAAATAATGCAGGGCAAACCCCCGCTATGTATGCGGCGCTTTTTCAGCGATTAGAATTTTTAGCATTATTAAAACAATCAGGCGCAGATTTTAGTGCAAAAGATAGGTTTGGTAATGATGTAGAAGCGCTACAAAATGGTGAAATTAAAACACATTAATTATTAACGATTGACAACATTTAACAATTCACACAAACCAGCCCAATACTTAACCATCAGAAACGCCATAAATTTTATACACCAATTTTGTTTTTTTAAATGCAGTAAATTAAGAAATTCTGCTAATATTGCAACTATGTTGCATAGATTCTTTATTCATCTTGGCTTGGTTTTTCTATTTGCGTTTACGCAAATGGGTATCGCCACGCATGAAATTAGTCATTTTTCTGATTTAACCCAACATTCTCAGCAGGATAAACAAGCGCCTAATCATCAATGTGAACAATGTATTAGCCATGCGGATGTTGAAAGTGGCTTGGCAGCAAACGTGTTTGTCTTCGCGCACGACCAATCTGTTTCTGTACATGCGCCTGATAGTTATTTTTTATTTTTCAATCTTCAATATCACGCTTATTCTGCGCGCGCACCGCCTCAAATCGCATAAATTTCAACATTAACCTGCCAATTGCTCTATCAGTTTATTGGTCGTTTCTGCATTTATGCATTCAGTTATTTTGAGGATTTCACCATGTTTCAGATGCAACAGTCGCAGGCGCTTGCTGCGCAATTGCCGTATGTATTGCAAGTACAGTATTTATTTAAAATAAAACCCATGGTTTTAGCATTAACTGCTTTTTTGGCACAAAATGTTTATGCCGCAGAGCCTGCCCAAATTGATTTACCTGCACTAGCGGTGACAGGCAACCCCTTAGGCGTTGGCTCGGATGAGCTAGTGGTACCCGTAACTGTGTTAAATGGTCGTGAGCTGAGTTTGCGCCGCGAGGGAACACTTGGCGAAACACTGAACGGTATTACAGGCGTGACTGCGACACAATTTGGCCCTAATGCTTCTAGGCCAGTGATTCGCGGTTTGGATGGCGAACGTGTGCGCATTATGCAAAACGGTATTGGTATTTTGGATGCATCCAGTTTAAGTTTTGACCACGCGGTTGGCATAGACCCATTGGTGATTGAACAAATTGATGTAGTACGCGGCCCTGCGGCACTGTTGTATGGGGGCAGCGCGGTGGGTGGTGTAGTTAACGCAATCGATCATCGAATTCCAAAAGAGCAATTAGACGGCATTACAGGCCGTGCCGAAACCCGCTTTGGAGGACCAGATAGCACGCGTAATGGTGCCGCAGTAGTGGATATGGGTAATGGTCAGTTTGCGATTCATGCAGATGTTTATACGCGCAAAACCAGTGATTCAGATATTGATGGATTTGCCGTATCGCGCCGTAAAAGTGAAGCAGATGGAACGCCGCGCGAAAATCGCGGCAAATTAGTCAACAGCAGCGCCGATGGCGATGGCGGTGCTTTAGGCGCGGCACTGACTTTTGAAAACGGTTATATTGGTGCATCGTATTCAACACTGAATAATAATTACGGCGTGGTGGCAGAAGAGGCGGTGCGTATCGACATGAAGAGCGACCGCTGGGATGTAGCCAGTGAATTTACAGGGCTTGAAAATAATCTGATTAATCGTGTTAAATTTCGTATGGCGCATACCGATTACGAGCATCGCGAATTAGAAGACGGCGAAGTAGGCACTACTTTTTTAAATCGCGGCGTTGAGGGCAGTCTTGAAGCGGGACACGCTAAAATTAACTTGGGTAATGGCTTGGCCTTAAATGGTGTAATCGGTTTTCAATTTAATAACACTAATTTTGAAGCATTGGGTGAAGAAGCCTTTGTGCCAAGCGTGAATACGCAAAATAAAGCCTTGTATGTATATGAAGAGTTGCCAATCGGTAGCGATGAAAAAGCTATGCACAAAATCACTTTTGGTGGCCGTTTGGGGCACGCCAATGTGGATTCAAAAGATAATGCCAGTTTTGGCACAGGGCAGAATAACAGCTTTAACCCCAATAGCTATGCCTTAGGCGGTTTATATAGCATCAACGAAAGTTGGTCGCTAACCAGCAATTTATCGCATAACGAGCGCGCACCCAGCTATTTTGAGCTTTATGCAAACGGCGCGCATGTGGCTACAGGTCAATTTGAAGTGGGCAATACCCAGTTTGAAAAAGAAAAATCCAACGGTATTGATGCACAAATCCGCTGGAAAGATGCCAAAAATGCATTCAGTTTTGGCGCGTATTACACACGATTTAGCAATTTTATTGGGTTATTTGAAACAGGTAATTTAGTTGGCCCGCCAGGAGAAGAATTACCAGAGGCACAATTTCGTGCTGTGCCTGCTGTATTCAAAGGCCTAGAATTCGAGGGGAAAATATGGTTAAGTAACCAGCTGACACTGAATCTGCGTGGCGATTACGTACATGCCAAAGAAAAGCGTACCAATGAATATTTACCGCGTATTGCACCATTGCGTTTAGGTGCTGGCCTACAGTATCAGTTTAACAGTTTCAGTGCAAAGCTCGATGTGTTGCGCGCATTTAAACAAGATAACACTGCGGATAATGAGTTGGCAACCGATGGCTATACCAATATGAGCGCGCTAGTGGCCTATAAATTGCCCACCAAGTTAAATGTAGAATTATTTGCTAAAGCGAATAATTTGCTGAATGATGAAATCCGCGAACATGCTTCATTTTTAAAAGACATTTCACCAGCAGGTGAGCGCGCATTATTAATTGGTCTGCGTGGCGATTTTTAAGTGTAAAAACGAGTTAACTTGTGCTGTACGCGACAGACTTTGAACCAAATATCAGCAAAATCACTCATTACCGTTTTAGTTCTTAAAAGGTAATGAGTATGAGCGCGACAAAATACGTTGTACTGGGTTTAGTCTTTTTTGTGGCCATTGCTGGCGCTTGGATTACATTACTAGAATACACGGTAGATGCCAACGGCATTCATGGATGGCATCTTAAAAAGTAGCTGGCTTTAATTCTAACGTTTGGTGCTTAATAAAATAGTATTAGGCACCAAACTACCACCAAAATCAGCAGCGCAATAAATACCGCTGCGCTGCCGATATCTTTGGCGCGTTTAGCTAATTCATGCCGCTCAATCGATACGCGGTCGACCACCGCTTCTACCGCAGAATTTAACAGCTCTACAATTAACACTAATAATACGCTGGCAACCATTAATGCAATTTCAATCGCATTATTGCCCAAGTAAAATGCCAGTGGCGTTAAAATGATTGAAAGTAAAACCTCTTGCCTAAACGCATCTTCATGCTTGTAAGCGGCTTTAAAGCCCTCTAGTGAATACCCAAGCGCATTAAATAAGCGGCGCAAGCCAGTTTTGCCTTTAAATGGGCTTTCAATATGTGGTTGATTTGATTCAGTGGTCATTACGTTTATCAATCATGAAAAAATAATCGAATTATTTTAACATGCGTTATCATATTGTTTTGTAGTCTGTAATTTATTCAATAAAGGTTTTTAGATGGCACGCACAGTACATTGCATTAAATTAGGTAAAGAATTAGATGGCATGGATTTTCCGCCCTATCCAGGTGAGCTGGGCAAACGTATTTACCTGCAAGTTTCTAAAGAAGCATGGGCAGCGTGGTTAAAACAACAAACCATGCTGGTAAACGAAAATCGTCTTAGCTTGGCAGATCCAGCAGCACGTAAGTATTTAAGCGAGCAAACTGAGAAATACTTTTTTGGTGAGGGCGCAGATACGGCAAGCGGATATGTTCCGCCTACGCATTAATATTAGGATTTTCAGATAATAAAAAAGCACCTCTTGAGGTGCTTTTTTATTATCTATTAATACTTAAGGTTGCAAAGTTTCGCGTTCTAGTTCTTGCAAACTACTGTGGCGAACATCTTTGCCTTTTACCATGTATACCACATATTCTGCGATATTTTTGGCATGGTCGCCAATACGCTCAACGGCTTTTGCCACAAATAATACTTCTAATGACATTGAAATTGTACGTGGGTCTTCCAGCATGTACATCACCAGCTGACGCATCGCAGCACGAAATTGCTCATCTACCAATTCATCTTGTTTAGCCACTTCAACGGTTTGGCTTACATCTAAGCGCGCAAATGCATCAAGAGATGTGCGTAACATTTCGCGCACGATTTTAACCATCGCTTTAATTTCGGTAAAGCGTGGTTTGTACATGCGGTCTTCATCAAAAATACGTTGCGCAGTACGGGCAATTTTAGTGGCTTCATCACCAATACGTTCTAGGTCAGTAATGGTTTTAACCATCATCATCACCATACGCAAATCGCCTGCCGCAGGCTGGCGACGCGCAATGATATGGCTACAATCTTCATCAATTTGAACTTCAAGAGAATTAACGCGAGCGTCTGCTTCCATCACTTCTTTAGCCAGTTTGATGTCGGCCTTAATTAATGCCTCTAGCGCGTTAACAATTTGCTGCTCTACCATGCCGCCCATTTCGAGCACTTTGGCACGAACGGATTCTAGCTCAGCGTCATATTGTTTTGAGGTGTGTTCGAATTGCATGTTTACTACCCTTCTTATTGATGGCTTTATTCTACTACTTTGATGGTAACAATGAATTGTTACAGTAATATTATTTTAACTGCATTGCCGTATTGCATGCTTTTTACGTCACTTATTTCTTAAAGGTTTTAACGCCGCCCGCTGTCGCCAAAAGCAAGACATTGGCAGGACGCGCAGCAAATAAACCATTCGTCACCACACCTACAATTTGGTTCACTTTGGCCTCAAAAGCAATCGGGTCGCTAATGGTTAAGCCATGCACATCTAAAATCACATTCCCGTTATCTGTGGTGAAATCGCGTAATTTTGGTTGGCCGCCCAGTTTCATTAACTCGCGCGCGACATAGCTTTTTGCCATCGGCAATACTTCTACAGGCAGTGGAAATTTACCCAAAACAGGCACGTATTTTGTCTCGTCACAAATGCAAATAAATTGCTTGGCTACAGCCGCTACGATTTTTTCGCGCGTTAAAGCACCGCCGCCACCTTTTAGCATATGCAAATGTTCAGTGATTTCATCTGCGCCATCAACATAAATATCCAAGCTATCGACACTGTTTAAATCAAATACTTCAATGCCATGGCCACGTAAGCGCTGCGCAGTGGCTTCAGAGCTGGCAACTGCACCGTCGATTTTGTGTTTTACTTTGGCCAATTCTTCGATAAAAAAATTGGCAGTTGAGCCTGTACCCACACCAATAATGCCGCTTTTCACATATTCAACTGCTGCTTTTGCCACTTGTTGTTTTAATTCGTCCTGCGTCAATGCCATTTTGCCTAAATCCTTTATAATGTAATTACCTAACCAATTCAACACTATACACTGCGCCAGCGAACTTAAAAACTGCTGGACTTAAAATAACTATTCAAATAAAACCCTATAAAAAAGCATGGCTACTGATTATCAAACCAAAATAGAAAACTCACATGTATACGATGTGGCAAAAAAAACGCCGCTAGAGTTTCAACCCAATTTATCGGCACGCATAGCTAACCGCGTGTTGCTTAAGCGTGAAGATATGCAGCCTGTTTTTTCGTTTAAATTACGTGGTGCTTACAACAAAATGGCGCATTTGCCGCCCGAAATTTTAGCAAAAGGCGTGATTGCAGCAAGTGCAGGAAACCATGCGCAAGGTGTCGCGTTAAGTGCGCAAAA
The DNA here is from genome assembly GCA_021732405.1 of Methylotenera sp. Lineage (GTDB taxonomy): Bacteria > Pseudomonadota > Gammaproteobacteria > Burkholderiales > Methylophilaceae > Methylotenera_A. The sequence continues at coordinate 10,328 of JAKFVB010000029.1, read as the reverse complement.
ACTCGGTTGCCGCGCAGTGATTGTCATGCCGACTACCACGCCGCTGATTAAAATTAACGCGGTAAAAGCGCGCGGTGCTGAGGTTGTATTGTTTGGCGATAGCTATTCTGATGCTTATGTGCATGCTTTAGTGTTGGAAAAATCGGAAAGCCTAACTTTCGTGCATCCGTATGACGACCCTGATGTGATTGCAGGGCAGGGCACAATTGCTTTAGAAATTTTGCAAAGTCATCCAGAGCCGATTGAAGCAATATTTTGCTGTGTCGGCGGTGGCGGCTTGTTGGCAGGTATAGCCGCTTATGTGAAAGCGGTACGGCCAGAGGTTAAAGTAATTGGCGTAGAGGCAAAAGATGCGGAAGCGATGACTGAATCGCTTAAGCAGGGTAAGCGCGTGATGCTGGATCAAGTGGGTTTATTTGCCGATGGTGCCGCTGTTAAGCAAGTGGGCGAGCATACATTTAAGTTATGCCAGCAATTTGTAGATGAAATGATTGTGGTGGATAACGATGCGATTTGCGCGGCGATTAAAGACGTGTTTGAAGACACGCGCAGCATTTTGGAGCCAGCAGGCGCATTAGCGACTGCGGGTATCAAAGAATATGCCAAGCGCAACAAACTCACTGGCAAAACTTTGGTGGGTATTGCCTCTGGCGCCAATATGAATTTTGACCGTTTACGCTTTATTGCAGAGCGCGCCGAAATTGGCGAAAAACGTGAGGCCGTATTAGCTGTGACGATTCCAGAAAAAGCAGGTGCGTTTAAAACGTTTTGCCGCTTGCTGGGAGAGCGCAATATTACGGAATTCAATTATCGCTATTCTGACCCCGTTAAGGCGCATATTTTTGTGGGTGTTGCGATTGCCGATCCATCAGAATCGTTTAAATTGGTTCAGGATTTACAATCTCATGGCTTGCCAGCATTAGACTTAACCGATAACGAAGTAGCAAAATTGCATTTGCGCCATTTGGTTGGCGGTCATGCGCCGCAAGCAGAAAATGAAGTGGTATTTCGATTTGAATTCCCCGAAAAACCAGGCGCATTGATGAAGTTTTTAGAGTCGATGGGACACGACTGGAATATCAGCCTTTTCCATTACCGCAATCATGGTGCCGATTTTGGCCGCGTGCTAGTGGGTATGCAAGTGCCACCAAATGAGCTGGCAGAATTTGCAGCTTTTTTGAATGATTTAGGCTACCCCTATTGGGATGAAACACAAAATCCAGCCTACCAATTATTTTTGGGTTAAGCGCACGATATTTTTAGGTTGAATTGGTTACAACCACCACCAATTTTGGCTGTATTCAGCCAATTGCGATTTGAACTAAAAATAACTATTTGTTTCTATTGATTTTAGTTGTGTATACTAACTAGTATATTTTTTGCTTACATATCAATGGTATTCAATATTAATACGAATTCTTTGGAGATTTGGAATGAAGTTAACAGTTAATAAAACCCGTATCAGCTTAGTTTTAATGGCTTTAATTGCAGGCTTAACCGCTTGTAACAAAGAAAAAGCAGAAGAGCCTAAAATGGAAGAAACGATGGCGCAACCAGCACCCAGTGCTTCGGCAGGTGTGGCTTATGTTACTAGCCAAGATGCGGGCGTGAGCGTGATTGATTTGGCGACTATGCAAGTGATTAAGCAGTTGGATGTAAAAGCAGATGCGCCACGTGGCTTGGGCGTTACAGATGATGGTAAAAAATTAATTGTTGCCACGCGCGAAAACGAGAGCATTTCAGTCATTGATACTGCAACGGGTGAAGTTTTACAGCAAATTCCAGTGGGCAAAAACCCAGAGTTCGTGCGCATTAGCGGTAATTTTGCTTACATCTCATCAGAACCTAGCGCAAAAGGTGGCCCACCACCCAAGCCAGGCGCAGAAGAGGAGGATGAAGACGATGACGAAGAGAAAATCCCAGCAAAAATCGCAGTGGTTGATTTAACCAAAGGTGAAAAAATACGTGAAATAACAGGCGGACCAGAAACAGAAGGTATTGAATTCTCGGCCGACGGCAAGCTTTTGGTGATTACTAATGAGGCTGACAATACTGTGACGGTGCACAATATTGAAAGTGGCGAACTGGTTAAAACGATTCCAACACACGAAATGGGCGACCGTCCGCGTGGGATTAAAGTATCGCCAGATGGAACTACTTATCTAGCCACGCTTGAATATGGCAACAAATTTATGGTGCTGGATAAAGATTTCAATGTGGTGCGCACGGTAGATACCGCAGAAACGCCTTACGGAATTGCTTACGACAAAAAAGGTGAGCGCATTTTTGTGGCGACAAACAAAGCTAAATTGCTACAAGTATTTGACGCAAAAACTTATGAGAAAATCAAAGACATTCCAACAGGTAATCGTTGCTGGCACTTTAGTTTTACACCAGATGCCAAACAAATCTTATTGGCATGTGGTAAATCAGATGCGGTTTTTGTGATTGATGCAGAAAAACTGGAAGTGACCAAGCAAATTGAGGTAAAAGGTTTGCCTTGGGGTTTGGTCACTTACCCTAAAGCAATGGGCAGTTTAGATAAGCCTTAATTGATTGACTTAACCGTTTAAAAGCCCGCAAAAGCGGGCTCTTTGTGTTTATACAGTGGACATACTTAACCCTAAAATTGGGTTAAATTTTACTGCTCAAGCAGTTTTAAAATAAATCGCCATTCTTGCGCTTCAACTGGCGTAATCGATAAGCGGTTGCCGCGTTGTAAGATGCGCAAGCTTTCAAGCTCAGGCGTTTCACGCATTTCTTTTAAACTCAGCAAGCGTGTTTTGCGCACCAATTTTACGTCTACATTAAACCAACGCGGTGTTTCTAGTGTGGCTTTTTCGTCATAATATTTGTGGCCTTTTATAAATTGCAAACGGTCTGGATAAGCCAAGCTGCTGACTTCTGCAATACCTGCAATGCCAGGTATTTCGCAGTTTGAGTGGTAAAACAACACACCATCACCAATCTGCATCTGGTCGCGCATAAAATTACGTGCTTGATAATTGCGTACGCCATACCAATCCACTGTTTGATTCGGCATGGCCGCCAAATCATCAATCGATACATCGCCGGGTTCTGATTTCATTAGCCAATAACGCATTAACACTCATCTTTCTCAATATAAAATCATTAATCTTGGGTATGATAATTGAAATTAACGGATTTGGAATTAAACATGGCACGAAACGTATTAGGCACTACCCTGCAAACCTGTGGATTAGACCCAATTACTGGCTTTACCCGCAATGGCTGCTGCGAAACTGGCCCACAAGATACTGGCAGCCACACCGTTTGTGCGCAAGTCACAGACGAGTTTCTGGCATTTTCAATCTCGCGCGGCAACGATTTAAGTACACCACGTCCTGAATATGGATTTGAGGGATTGGTGGCGGGCGACCGTTGGTGCGTATGCGCCGCGCGTTGGCTGGAAGCCAGTGAGGCGGGTTTTGCGCCGCCAGTGGTGCTGGAAGCCTGCCATGAGAAATGCTTGGAAATCGTTAGTTTAGCGGATTTGAAATATCACGAATTGCGTTAAAAAATGTCTAGTCTGTCATTCTGAGCACAGCGAAGAATCCAGAAATTTGTGAGTATGAGCTGGATTCTTCGCTGTGCTCAGAATGACGGTAGTGAGGTGTGTGGTTTTGAGTTTTATGGTTTAAAGAGCAGTATTTCAATAATACTGGTTTTGAATTTTAACGCGAAAGTTCAAGGCGTTTGAGCGAAGGCAGTACAAGTGGTACGACAAGCGAAAAACAACGCAGAAATTTCGCGTTAAAAACAAAACCTATTTGCTGTGGTGTTGCCTGAGCCGTTATCCTGAACCAAAAAGGTTCAAGTGGTAACAACCTAAAGCGCTTAAGGTTCACTCGCCAAGGGTATCTTAAAAGACCTCCCAATTTAGAGCGCTCACACCGCGACTTGAATAGCCGAAACCTATAACGAAAACTAGTTCAAGGAATTTAAGACTCAAGCAACACCACAGAAAACAAGTTGAATATTAGGGTTAACTTGTGACGAACTGATGAAGGTTTCTGGTTACAACAGCCTAGCTGTTAGAGGCTAGATTTTTAAAAAGTTTACTATTTATAACAATTTAGTTTGGCTAGCCATCGCTTCATCAATTTGACTCTGCATGGCACTAATCCTACGCTTATAATCACCGATGTCAACATCGCCAGTCTTGGTATGCAGCAATTCGTGAGATAAATTAAGCGCTGCCATAATCGCAATTCGATCAATGCCGACCACTTTTCCTGTGTCGCGAATATCGTGCATTTTTCTATCTAAATAACTGACCGCTTCCAGCAAACCTGCACGCTCTTCGTCCGTACATGCAACAGTGAATTCACGCCCCATGATACTCACATCGATTGATTTTGCGTTACTCATAGTGGCTCTGTGCCTAAAAATGTTTCTGTACTTAACGCTGTAATATCACCAGGAATTGTTTCAAGCAAAATTTCCAGCTTTTCGCTTGCTAAAAGCATATTACTTTTTAGCGTATTAGAACTTTGCTGCGCTTGATTTAAGTCATCCCGCAATTGAACATTTTCTTCGCGCAGTATGACACACAAAGAAATAAGCTTGCCAATTTTGTCTTCTAATCTTTTTAAATCTGCATCCATATCCCACTATAATTGAAAAAAATCATTGTAGTCAATAGCTAAGGTGGGTTATTCAAAGTAAATTAATATGTTTTAACAGGCTTGTTGTTTAAATAATCAAGTTGTAAAGCAACAATTCAATCCACAGTCACCAAACAATAAAAGATATAATCTTAATTAGTTGTAAGGTGCCTGCATTAATTTCATATTAATAAGGGTGAAACTGGGAAATAGGTGCGTTGAGTTTTGCTTTAGTTTTTCATTTAAAGCAAGTTAAAACAAAACAATCCCTATGCTGCCCCCGCAACGGTAAGTGAGTGTAGTTTTGCAATTAAGCCACTGAGTACTATTAACTTGGGAAGGCGCAAATCATTCCTCACAAGCCCGGAGACCGGCCTTGCAATTAAAACGTTAGGAAATACCGCGGGGTGTCGGTAATCAAAACAAAATGCGCAATTTTTTCATTCAATTTGTGCGTTAAGTTCTGGCTTATTCAAACACTCCTAGTATTCCTCATTATAAAAATAGCACGCGGGGTCGCGTGTAAATAGGGATATTTCTACCATGCAAAAAACCATCATAGCGAGCCTAATCGGCTTGGCTATTCAATCATCTGCATTTGCCGCAGAAAACTTAAACTTAGACGAAGTTACGGTAAAAGCCAATCGCTTTGAGCACAAAGAATCAGAAACCACTTATGCATCTGAAGTGCACACCGCTGAGCAAATTGAAGCTTCTGGTACAAGCACTTTGTATGATTTTTTAACCCAACAGACATCACTCAACGTATCGCCCAATATTGGCAACCGCGCCACACCTGCTATCAACTTAAGAGGTTTCGGCACTGAAAATGGTTATCAAAACGTGGTGATTGTGGTGGATGGTCAGCGCCTTAACAATATTGACTTACAGCCTGCGTTGCTAGCGGGCATTCCGTTAAATAATATTGAGCGCATCGAGATTACTAAAGGTGCTGGCTCTGTGATTTATGGCGATGGTGCTACGGCGGGTACGATACAAATTTACACCAAAAATAAAACAGGCGTTACAGTGACAACCTCGCTTGGTAACGTTGGCCAACAAAATCATTCGATTAGTGCCGGAATCTCAGAACAGTATTTTGATCTATCCGCTAATCTCGCGCACGATGACTACAATGGATTCAGTAAAAAAGATATTACTGGTCATAAAGACCAGTTTGATGGCGACACGCAAAATATAAAACTAAAAATCAAGCCAACAGAAAACTTGCGTTTTATTGCGGAGGGTACAAGCTCGCGCAACGAAATTCGTTATGTTAACCCTTTAACACAAGCTGAATTTAGAGATAATCCTAGGCAAAATGGCGGTTCTGCCTACACCCAGCAAAGCTTTGATAGTGACCAGTGGCGAATTGGTGCTCAATTTGATTTGAATAAAAATATTCAAATCAGTGCCTATCATTATCAAGATGATAAGTTTTCAGAGTTTATTTCCGCAACGCCCTCAACTGCTGATTCACTATACAAAAGCAATGATATTAGTATTCGTTACCAGAGTGATGCATTGAATTTGTTGGCTGGTTATCAAGATTTTGATGGCGAAAGAAAATCATTTAGTGACTTTGGTTTTGGTCCAAGCACAGATAAAACCACCAAAATAAATGAGGCGTTTTATCTGCATGGAGAGTACTTAATTGATGCGTTGACGCTATCTGCGGGTGTGCGTAACGAAACCGTGAGATACCGATTTACGCCAATTACAAATGCATTTGGTTTGCCGTCTGCAGCTACAGAAAAAAATGATATTGATGCCTGGGATATTGGTGCTAACTATCGCATTAACAACAATTTGAGTGTATTTACTAATTATAACCAAGCGTACCAAGCGCCTGATATTGATAGACTATTCGGATTTGGTGGTGGATTTAACGGCTTTATTGACCCTGCCAAAGTGAAAACTTTCAACGTGGGCTTAAATCACATTATTGCCAATAATCGCTTAAAAGTGACAACTTTTTATGCGGATTTAGAAGATGAAATTTATCTCGTGCCAGTGATATTTAGAAATACCAATATTGATTCATCACGAAAATATGGCATTGAAGTGCAGGATTATTTTAAGTTCAATGATGCATTAAGTGCATCGCTTATTTATAATTTTACGCGCGCAAAAATTGATCGTGAAAATGATGGCGGCGGCACTTTTAATGGCAACGATTTACCTGGTGTGCCTAAACATACGGTTGTTGCCAACTTAAATTATCAATTTTTTGAACAAGCTCAATTAAACCTTAACCACAATTGGCGCTCAAAAGCTTATGCGTTTAACGACTTTCAAAACAACTTTAGTCAAAGACAAGATAGTTACAATTCAACTAATATCGCAGTCAATTATCAGTATAAAAATCTGAATTTCTTTGCTGCGATTAATAACCTGTTTGAAGTAGAAAACTCGATTCAAGTGGCGGATGACTCAATTTATCCAGTCGATTTTGTACGTACCTGGCGCGTGGGCATGCGAGCAGATTTTTAAGATTGATGCACATCAAAAAAGCCACAAAATGGTATGATTCGATATTATTTATTTGTGGCTTTTTAAAGCTTAAAGCACAGGATTCACCATGCAAAACAATTTAACGCTATCTAAACAACTGATTATTGCCGTTGCAATTGCATTTTTTATGCTGTTAACACGCGGTAGTCATGTGCTCACGCACGTTTCTTTGCCAGACGCTAGCTTGGCATTATTTTTATTGGGCGGCTTATTATTAAAGCGTGCTGGCTGGTTTGCTGGCTTTTTTGTGTTGGCAACAGTCATTGATTTTGGTGCAGCGGCATTTGACCCTGCACAAGGTTTTTGTCTCACAGACGGCTATTGGGGCTTGATTCCAGCCTATGGCGCTATGTGGTTGGGTGGTTTATGGTTGAGTGCGCAAAAGGACGTTTTTGCGCCTAAGCTGAAAGCCATTTCTACCTATGCTTTAGTGAGTTTAGGTACTACATTTGTGGCGTTTGTTATATCTACCCAAACTTATTATTTGTTTTCTGGCCGTTTCCCTGTCAAAGGGTTAATCGAATCTATGCAACATGGTTGGGAATATTTACCGAGTTGGGTAGGCTTTTCGGCCATGTATTTTGCGTTTGTTTGGCTAAGCGTCGCTTTATGGCGCAGCGTAAAACCTTTGCAAACATCAAAAGTCTAGTGTCAGTTAATTGCTTTAAGCCGCTTGCAGTTAAGCGGCTTTTTTTCCGTCAAAACCATTCATCATCACATGCATAATCCCCACGCATATAGCTTAGAAGAGCAAGCGGCAATCTATAAAGTCATTCGCGAGCGTCGCGATATGCGGCATTTTTTGCCGACGCCAGTAGACAACGCGATTTTGCAAAAGATATTGGCAGCAGCGCATCACGCTCCCAGTGTTGGCCTTATGCAGCCGTGGCGTTTTATTCGCATTACCGATAAAAAAATCCGTCAAGCCATTCACAAACAAGTGGATGCAGAGCGCATTAAAACAGCCCAAGCGATTGGTGAATATGAGGCTACTGCGCGCATGTCCGAGTTTTTACGCTTAAAGGTAGAGGGTATTTTAGAGTGCGGCGAGCTATTAATTGCCACGCTTTGCGATAAACGTGAAAGCCATGTATTTGGCCGCCGCACCATGCCCGAGATGGATATTGCATCAGTGAGTTGCGCGATTCAAAATATGTGGCTTACGGCACGTGCAGAGGGTTTGGGCTTGGGTTGGGTGAGTTTGTTTGACCCAATTGAGCTGGCGCAATTATTAAATATGCCAGCCGATGCAAAACCGATTGCTGTGTTGTGCTTGGGGCATGTTGTCAGTTTTTATAAAGAACCTATGCTGGTTGAAACGGGTTGGAAAACCGAAAAACCGTTAGCGGATATGTTAATGGAAAATGGCTGGAAACAAGATGACGCAAAATAACGCTACTGGCATTACCTTGGTTTTGGGTGGCGCGCGCTCTGGTAAAAGTAGCTACGCAGAACAATTAGCGATAGCGTCTGGCCTACCTGTGACCTATATCGCCACTGCCTTGGTGTTTGATGATGAGTTTGGGCAGCGCGTGGCGCACCACCAATCACGCCGTCCTAAAGATTGGAGCACAGTTGAGCAAGCCCATGATTTGGCGCTTGCTTTGCAAAACCATGCCAAAGCAGGTCAATGTGTAATTGTGGATTGCCTCACCCTATGGCTAGCGCAATGTATTTGCCCCGATTGCGCGCAGCCACAAACAATTGAATGGTCGTCTGAAAGAGCTGCTTTAATAGAAGTGTTGCCAATGTTAACTGGCAAAGTGATTGTGGTCAGCAACGAGGTGGGCATGGGCATTGTGCCTTTGGGCGCGATTAATCGCCAGTTTCAAGATGAACAAGGCAGACTGAATCAAGCCGTGGCGCAAATAGCCGATGAAGTAGTATTTATTGCGGCTGGCTTGCCACTCAAATTAAAAGGATAGATAAATATGGATAGTCAATTTGAGTTAAAAGGCGAGTTTATTGCGCTGTGTGATTTGCTAAAAACCACAGGCATTGCTGATAGCGGCGGTCAGGGCAAAGCGTTTGTGGCAGACGGCATTGTGACGGTGGACGGTGAAATTGAGTTGCGCAAAACCGCTAAAATCCGCGCTGGGCAAGTGGTTGAATGCTTTGATAACCGCATTACGCTTGTTGCTGCTAAAATTTAAAGATTTACAAAATTAATTTTTGGTACTGAGTTAGTGTCACCAAACTCCAGTTGTGTGACACTGCCATAATCAATCGTAAATCTAAATAAGCCTTTAAGCGGCATATTCAACACATGCGCCAGCAGGGCGCGAATCATGCCGCCATGAGTCACAATGGCAATATTGCCGTTTGGATAATGCGCCAAATTTTCTTCTAAAAAATGGATGCCACGTTGTTGTAGCTGGCTAAATGTCTCACCGTTTGGCGGGGCTAAATTGGCGTAGTTGTGTGCCCATGCATCAAAAATATCGCGCGGAATATCATCCCAAGCCGACATTTCCCAATCTCCAAAATTAAGCTCCATTAGACGAATATCCACAATTGGTTCACCCATATTAAGCGCATTGGCCAGCTTTAAGCAGCGTTGCAACGGGCTGGTAAAAATGGCATCAAATTGCGTATTAAGTATTTTTTGCTGAGTGTGCAAGGCTTCATCCATAAAGCTGCTGGCCACATCAATGTCACTTTGCCCATAGCAAATACCACTGGGCACTTGCAGTGAAGTGTGCCGAATTAAAAAAAGCTTCAAAGGCCAGCCCCCAAATTAATACTCCAAGCAAGCACCCCCAAATAAAATGCTAGCTCGGTGATTTGTTGCGTTGCGCCTAGGCAATCGCCAGTGTAGCCGCCCAGCCAGCGTTTGATTTTATGGCGCCACCAAAACCAACTTAATAAAACGGGTATTAGCGTAAAACCCACAAATTTTAGAATGATTAAATGTGAGTGATTACTGATACTTAACGCATAAATAACGCCAAAAAATGGCAGTAAGCCGAATAAATTGGCGATTAGCAAACTGGATATGTTGATTTGCGTAGCAAGTGGTTTGGCTTTGCCGCTGATTTTCACATAGTCTAAACTTTGCATCATCCACACTGCGCTTAAACGGCTTAGCGCATGGCCTGTAATCAGCGCGATTGGAATTAAAAAGTAATTTAATGCGTTAAGCGTTTGGAATTTTGTAAACAGCATCAAAAATAACGCTACTGCGCC
>JAKFVB010000050.1 GCA_021732405.1 Methylotenera sp. | reverse complement strand
CTTCTGGATCTTCTAAATCGTTGGCAGCGATTAACTTTTCAGCAATATGAATCACCTCTGGCGTATCGCGCATCACCAGCATATTTAGCCGGTCATCTACAAAAATATCTTTGGTTTTAAGCATGGTTTTAAGTAAAAGTGCCACTTGCTTAGCGCTGGTATTGGTGAAGAAAAAACTGCGAATCACTAAATCTTTATAATCTTTAAACTTTTGCGGTGTGCTGGGGAATACTAATGCCGTATTTTCCGATAGCGCTTTTTTCTGCAAACCATTGCTAGAAAGCACCAAATCTATCGCCTCATCGATTCTGGCTTTTTTAATAAAAATAGTCGCTTTGGTGTCGGGCTTAATATCTTTATCTAAAATAAAGTTAATGCCAGTGGCGCGCGATAATGCCTCAAAAACCACTTTAATATTGGCATCTCGTAGCTCTAAAGTCACCGGTTTATCAAACGGTGGCTTTAAAACAGGCGGCGTGATTTTCACAGGATTAAGTTGCTGGTCAATCTGATTTTGCAGCGCAATCGCTTTGGCTTGCTGTGGATCTTCTATCAGCACTTCACGCAGCACTTCTTTTGCTGGCTCTGGCTGATTATTGTTGGCAAGCGTAGTTGCCTGCTCTACTTTTGACTCTTGTGCTTTTTTTTGCTCAATTAATATTTTACCTTTTGCAGCCACGGGGTCATCTGGTAAAAAGCTTAAAATACGGTCATAAAAACCAGCTGCTTCTTGATATTGGCCTTTTGCAGCGGCTTGTTCGGCTCGGGTTGATAATTGCGTCACCGCGAGTTCTTTAGTCACCAATAAATCTTTGCGGGCGACTGTCGCTTCTGGTTTTGCATCGGCGCGTTGTTGTACTACAGCCACTTTAGCTTCTGGCGTATCACCTTTGATGGCAGATTTTTCCCATGGCGCAAATGCGCAGCTGCTTAATTGTGTTGTAATCAACAACACACAAAGGCTTTTAATAGCGCTTATTTTGTGTGTTTTTGGCGCATTAAAATATAGTTGGTTGATTGTCATGCTTAACTTCCCTCTACAAATTCACTTCTTCTGTTACTGGCACTATTGGCGCAGATAATTCTGTTGATTTGGTTGATTTCGCTAATACTTGTGGCAAGTTAAGCGGCAAATAGGTCAGCTTTAATATGCTTTCTTCTTCACTATCTAGCCGCCATTGCGCATCAATTTTTTGCCCTTTGATCGCGGTAAATAACTTACCTGCACGCATTAAAAAAACTTGGGTGCCTTTGGGTGAATCTTCTAATTTGCCCATGTAAGTAAAAGGCGCTGGCGGCGCTACAGGTGGCGGTGGCGGTTCTTTGTTTGTAATAACTTTTGGCACCACTAGCCAAGAATGCACTTTAAATACATTGTCTACTTTTTGCGTTAATGGCATACGCTGTAGTTTTTGCCAAGGAATCAGGCCATCTGAACGCATTTGTGCATCACTTAAAGTAGCTGCTTTTTTAGTGATATTTTGAGTGTTAAGTCTTGCTGTGGTCACTTGTGTTGATTTTTTTGACTCTGCTAATTCAATCAAATCAGCATCCTCAACATCGTCTTTAAGCATCACCCACAATGCTAAAACCAGCGCAATAATGAGCATGCCGCCCAAGCGTTTACTATCGGTTTTATTGTTGGCTGGGGCTATTATTGCCATGTGTCACCGCCTGACTGATTGCTTGAATCGCCTTTTAGCATCAGTACAAATATCAACTGCGCTTCAACCAATGGGCTTTGCGCATTTTCGCGCCTTAATTGCATGTCGCTTAGTGCCAAAGCAGGCAACTGGTGCAACACTTGCGCAATAAATTGACGAATCTGCGTGTATTGCCCAGTCACTGGTAACACAATTTCGTAGCGCGCTAATGCGCCTTGTGAGGTTTGTAATTGCTTAATCTGCGTCAGTTTATAATCGCCACGATTCAGAATTAGGCGCTCTTTTAAGGCAATTTTATTGATTAAGCCCAACCAATTAGGCAAGCTTTCAGCCAGTGGAAACTGCGCATAAAAGCGCTGAATCTCTTCTGCTGTTGTTTGCTTTGGCGTAGCAGATTTTTGTAGTTGTGCTGATGTCTGCTCTTGATTCGCTTGCACTTGTTTGGCTTCTATTTCAGCTTGTAAGTTTGCAGTTTCGGCATCTACAATTTTTTGTTTGAGCGGCAGTATATTTAAGCCGTAAAATAAGCAGCAGCCTAGCGCAATAGCCAATCCAAGCAAGCCAAAAAATCCAATTTTTTTGATTACTTGGCTGAGCCACCAACTCATATAAGGCAAATTAAATGGCTGCATTATGGTGCAACTTTCCATTTAGCTAGCACGCTAAAACTGACTGGTTTTGAAATATCCGTTTCTTCTACTTGATGCTTTTGCAAATACACTTCATGCAACAATGCTTGCGCTTCTAATTGTTCAATATATCGCAGCGTTATTGGCAAATTTTTCGCTTCGCCTTTAAGCAAAATTTGCTGCTTTTTAATATTCGGCTCTATGCTTAATAAGGCAATATCGGGCATGTCTGCTTGCTCAATCGCCAGCATTAATGCATTCCACGGCGTAGTAAGCGTGTTAATAATCACACCAATTTGCTTAGTTTCGCTAGGCGAAATACTCACACTAGTCACTGGCGCTGCTTTAGCTAGCGTTGTTTCAGGTTGTGCTTGGCGTTTTATATTAGACGATAAAGCAGCATATCGCGCTTGCAGCGTTTGTTCAGACTGCCAAACAAATATAGCCAGCAACAAGCTGCCAGCCAATATGCATAAGCCTAGCCAGCTAAACTTAAGCAAGCCATGGCGTGGCTGGTGCGTTAATTCTAAATCGATTAACTGGTTCATAAAACCGCTTCCAGCAAGGCGAAGTGCGGGTCACTTATCTCACTTGTTGGGCGATTACTTAACCCATTTTTTAGGCCAATTTTTTCACCGATTTTTTCTACAGCGAAGCCTTGCATGGATTTAAGCGCCGTATTTTTGTGTGCAGGCGCATAAACCAATACCCGATTTTCGCCATGCTCATTTAACACCGCTTCACGCTGAATAGCCTGCTGCAAATCAAGCTGCCAATCATCATGACATGCAATGGTGCGTAACTGCTGGCACGCGCCATTTTGTAATTGAATCAACAGTAACTTGGTGTTTTCCAGCACAGCCAAATAGCCATTTTTTTGTGCTAATTGTGGCATTAAGCCGTTAAACGCCGTCATTAAATAAGGTTGAACGCTGTGTAGATTGAGCTGGTGTTTAGCCATTAATTGGTTTAAAGCCTCTATCAATTGACTATCTGTTGCTACTGCAAGCGTGCTTTGATGTGGCGCACCATCGTGACATTTAATGTGCCAGCCATCTGCCGCTACGCCATATATTTCGCGGTAGGCCGCCTGTACATAAGCAGTTTTTTCGGCAAAATTCATGGCAATTTGTTGCACTGGCAATATTAAATAGCGCACAAAATCGCTGCTTAACACAACAGTAACCAGCGTATTTTTGGCTGGCTTTAATTGACTTAAACTGTCATCTAATTGATTCAGAATCGATTGCCAATTTGCGCTATTTTTTGCTTGATTGTTACTAACGTATTGTTGTTTGATTAGCTGTTTTTTAAAGCCAGAAGATTGTTGCACAATCGCAATCCCCTCTGCACTCAACGCAAGATGTAAGCGTGCACCTGTAAAGAGGCTGAATAAACTAGGCAACAAACGTGACACGATTAATCTCTTGTAAAGTGGTGATGCCGTTGCCCACGGCTTGAATGGCTGATTCACGTATCGTGGTCATGCCACTACGTTTTGCGGCTTCTTTTAGCTTGCGAATCGGCTCGCGCGCTACAATCATTTCGCGCAGTTCGTCGTTTAAAATCAACAATTCTGCCACCGCTTTACGGCCTTTATAGCCTGTGCCACGGCAGTGTCCGCAGCCCTTGGCAAACTTAAACTGCATGCCTGCCGCCATGCTGGGTGTAATGCCAGATTCCTCAAGCAATTGCGCATCTGGCTCATAGTCTTCTGCGCAATGTGGGCAAATACCGCGAATTAATCTTTGCGCGATAATGCCGTTCATTGCGGATACAAAGTTGTACGGATCGACGCCCATGTGCATAAAGCGTCCAATTACATCCAGCACATTGTTGGCATGCACGGTTGTGAATACCAAATGGCCTGTTAATGCGGCTTGCACGGCAATCTGTGCGGTTTCTGCATCGCGGATTTCACCCACCATGATTTTGTCTGGGTCGTGACGCAAAATAGAGCGCAAACCACGCGCAAAAGTTAAGCCTTTTTTCTCGTTAACTGGAATCTGCAATACGCCTGGCAATTGATATTCCACTGGGTCTTCAATGGTAATGATTTTGTCGTGACCAGTATTGACTTCAGAAATTGCTGCATAAAGCGAAGTGGTTTTACCACTGCCAGTGGGGCCTGTGACCAGCACCATGCCGTACGGTTCGCTGGCTAATTTACGAAACTGGCTAATCGTTTTGGCGTCAAAACCCAGCGCTTGCAGGCTTAAACCTTGCGCTTCTTCCGATAAAGCTTTGCGGTCTAAAACGCGCAAAACCGCATCTTCGCCAAATACGCTGGGCATAATCGATACGCGAAAATCCACTTCGCGGCCTTGCACCACTACTTTAAAACGGCCGTCTTGTGGAATACGCCGCTCTGAAATATCCAGTTGCGCCATTACCTTAACCCGAGAAATCGCTTGATCGGCATTATCAGTGCCTTGCACGCCTCCAATATTCGCCATCACGCCGTCAATCCGATATTTAACCGCCAAGCCTGTGTTGGAACATTCCAGATGAATATCGCTGGCGCCCACTTTTAGCGCGTCATACAAGGTGGAGTTAATCAGTTTAATAATCGGATTAGTATCGGCATTAATCGACTTTAAGGATAAATTGGCAACGGCTTCATCGGCATCGGCGTTTGCACTGTTTCCGTTGTCATGCAAGCCATCCATAGCGCGCATGGTTTCTTCATGCTTCGCTAAAAATGCCGCAATGTCACTGCGATGCGCTAAATGCCAAGTGCAAGTTTGTTTAACCGCTTCTAGCGCCCACTCTTGCAAACTTTCATTAAAAGGGTCGGCAAATACCAGTATTAAGGCTTTACTGTCTGTATAAAAAGCCAAACATTCTTTTTGTTGCGCAGTAGCAAATGCAATCACATCAAATGCCGCCGTCATACTATGCAACTCTTTCATGCTAATGGCGCTGTAATGCAAGGTGGCACTTAAGCGTTGCAGAAACGGCTCTTGCGCTTCGCCTGTTAATTCTTCTAACACCTCAATAGTGCGGCGTTGTTGCAATTGCGCTTGCAATTTGGCTTGTTTAATTTGGCTTGCGCTTAAAGTTAACACTTGCGGCATATTCATTATTGCACGCTCCCTGCCAGCTCAAATATTGGCATATACAACAGCAACACCACCACGCCAATCACCAAGCCAATAAACAACATCAACAAAGGCTCAAATAGCTTAGTAAACCATTCAATCCAGCGCGATAATTCTTCATCGTAAAAGGCGGCAACACGTTCCATCATGTCGCCGATTTTTCCGCCACGTTCACCCACACGCAACATTCGCAGGGCGACTGGCGTTGTTAAACCGGCTTGTTCCATGGCGGTTGAAACGGGCTGTCCTTGCTGAATGGCTAGCGTAGCGCTTTGCATATTGGCTTTTAAAGACACATCTAAAAGGCCAGCAACTGAACCCAAAGCCGACACAATCGGCGTGCCACCTTTTAACAACATGCCCAGCGTGCGATAAAAGCGTGCTAATTGAAAAATGCGTAAACGCTCACCAATGGCAGGGATGCGCCAAAATTGTTGCATCAGCCACTTTCTTACACTGGCTTGACTTAACGCATAAATAATGGCAAAAATTATTGCGCCAAGTGCCACTAAAAAAGTGTTTCCGTACTGCTCTAAAAATACGCCCCATTGCAATAATAATTTCGATAGAAAAGGTAAATTGCTGCCAGTATCTTCATAAATCTGGCTAAATTTTGGCACCACAAAACCCATTAAAAAGAAAATAACTAAGCCACCTACGCTAATCAATAAAATAGGGTAAATTGAGGCGCTGATTATTTTCTTTTTAACCAAGCCAATCTGCTGTTCGTAACTCACATAACGGCCAAGCGATTCAGCTAAATCGCCTGTTTTTTCGCTGGCGCGCACGGTGGCAACATATAAAACTGGAAATAGTGCGGGTTGCTGCTCTAATGCATTAGAAAAAGTCTGGCCTTGATAGAGCGCTTGTAATAAAGCATCCAAAGCAGTTTTAACATGGCTGCGCGATTCTTTTTCTGCCAGCGTTTCAATCGATTCCACCAAATTCAAGCCTGCATCCAGCAAAGCCAGCAGCTCTTGACTAAATAAAGCCAAAGGGAATTTTTTGCCCGTTTGTGATTTAAATTGCAGCGTTTTTGTACTGACTGCAATTGGCGTATAGCCTTTGGCGCGCACTTGCGATTTTGCGTCTTCTGCATGCTGGGCAATAATGTTGAGCAATGTTATTTCTTTGCCACGCATTGCTTTTACTTGATATTCCATTTAGTTAATCATCCATTGGCATTTTTATGGATAAATTACCAACTCAGCACATCTTGCGCATCTGAAGTGCCGCCCAATTGACCATCTTTACCCAGCGTAGATAAGTCATAATCACCATGCTCGCCTGGCGATTTGTATATGTAGGACTTGCCCCAAGGGTCGTCTGGAACACTTTTCTTTAGGTAAGGCCCAGCCCATTTAGGCACATTGCCAGGATTTTTATTCAGCGCGATTAGACCTTGTTCAGTTGTTGGATACTGGCCAACGTCAATACGATATTGATCTAAACCCAAACCTAAAGCCTCAATTTGCGCGCTGGCAGTTTTAGTCTCTGATTTACCAATTTGACTAAACAGCTTAGGCGCAGCAATACTGGCCAGCAGGCCAATAATCACAATTACTACTAATAACTCAAGAAGTGTAAATCCTTGATTTTTAATATGAATATATCTATGTTGAATCGGTTTTGACATGACAACTGCTTTACCAAAAATAAGTGCAAGATGACAATTTTAGTCAATCTTGTTTTCAGTAACATTGCAGTTTTGTGACAGTTTTGTCACAAAACTATTCAAGCGAAAACTAACGTTAACTAAATTTTTACCTGCGCATAATTCATCGGATAAATCACTTTTTCGCGCGCGTCACTCCAAATCAAATCGCAGGTGTCGTCATCCACATGCATCATGCGGCCTGTTTTATCCACGCAATATTCGCCGCACACAATCATTTCTTTGAAGCTGTAATCTTGGCCTACGCGTGTGTATTCAAATAAAACGCTGCGTTCTACTTTGCCGCCGCGCTGCACGTGGCAGCCATCGCTAATCCAAGTTGGGCCAATAATCTGCGTGCCTTTATCAATGCGTGCGCCCGATCCTATATATACAGGGCCGACTATTTTGGTGTTTTCCCAATCGATATGCACGTTTAAGCCCACCCAAACGCCTGGTTTAATTTGGCGGCCTGGCATGTGCATGCTGGGCACTTCGCCACGCATCACTTGTTGCATCACTTCCCAATAATCGGTTACTAGGCCAATATCTATCCAATTAAAAGGTAAGTTAATGGCATAAAACGGTAAGTTTTTTTGTACCAATAATGGAAACAAATCAGAACCAATATCAAATGCACTGCCTGATGGGATTAAGTTAATGGCTTCTGGCTCGAAAATATAAATACCGGTGCTGGCCAAATTAGAGCGCGCCTCGGCTTGGCTGGGTTTTTCTTGAAACGAAGTAATTTTGCCATCATCATTGATGACCACAATGCCATAACCAGATACTTTATCCATGGGCACTTGTTTAGCGACTAAACTCACTAGCGCACCTTTGCGGCGGTGTTCTGCCACTGCGGCGGTAATATCTAAATCAATAATCGCATCGCCACAAATCACAATCGTGGTTTCATCAAAAAATCCGCCAAAATCTTGAATTTTGCGCATGCCACCAGCCGAACCAACTGGGCTTGGAATAATTTGACCATTGCTGATATCGCCTTCAAACGAGTAACCGATATGCATGCCAAAACGCTGACCATCGCCAAAATATTGCTGAATTTTTTCGTGCAGATAGCTCACATTAACCATCACCTCACTCACATCATGCTTGGCTAGATGCTCAATCAGATAGGCCATTACTGGCTTACCCAATAACGGAATCATCGGTTTTGGTAATTCGTAGGTGAGCGGTCTAACACGGGTGCCCTTGCCTGCGGCTAAAATCATGGCTTTCATTTTTTTGCTTTCGTTGTTACTTTTTATGTTGCAAAAAGTATAGATTTTGATTGTTAAATAATGATGACGCTTGCTGTATGCACAAAAAAAGCGGCTCAAAAGCCGCTTTTAAAATCTTGCTTAATTTAAGATTTTTTACGATTTGAAAAACCTAATAACATTAGGCCTGCAGCTAGCATGCTGACTATTTCTGGCTCTGGCACTGGAGATACAACGGGTCTGCCAATGGTGGCATTGCTAATTGAAAAAATAATATCGTTGTAATCTCTATCGCCGCCAAACGCAATATCTTCAAAACCAATCAGAATATTGTTGTTGCCGAGTTGTTCGTAAGCAGTGTGTGCCGTGTTGTCTATATTGTTGCTAGCGGCACCACTTAAAAAAGTATTCAGCGTGTCATTGACAAAAAAGCTAAAACTAATGACTGTATCGGCTTCAAAATTGCCTAATGAGTAAGTAGTGCCAGCCAATGCAGTTTGATTATTGAACAAGACGTTAGGTGAGCCTTGCACGCTTAAATCGGTAGAAAAAGCGGCGGCTTTAGATAGAAAAGTTAAAATCACTTCGCCAGTCGTAGCAGCGTAAAGACTTTGTGTTGATACGTTTGCTGCACCAGAAAAAGGTGTTTCTGCTGCTATTGATACGGTAGATGCCAGCGTTAAAGCGCAGGCCAGTACTAATTTACGGATATTCATTGATTAATCTCCAATAGATAAGTGAATACATATTTAAGCGACAAACTGTGATTTAAATGCGTAGCTTCACTTTGATATTGTGATTATATGATACGAATATTTAGGTTTTATGACTGGCATAGTCCGTTAAGCTTAGATTGGCCCGAATGGGCTATATAAATATTTCATCTATTTATAGTCCATCATTTTTACCGCGCATATTGTTACAAAGTGTAAAAAATGATAGCAATTTGTGTAAGGGCAAATTTGAGCGATTACCTATCGCTTCAATACACATTAATAGGCTTTTGAGTCTTTAAAAACCAGAAAAATAGTCTTGATAATAATATTAATATCTAAAGTCAGTGACCATTTTTTTAGATATTCCAAATCATAATCGATACGATTTTTCATACTTTCAACGGTTTTTGTTTCGCCTCGATAACCATTCACCTGTGCCCAGCCCGTAATACCTGGCTTAACTTTATGCCGAATCATGTAGCCTTTAATTAATTTGCGGTACATTTCATTATGCGTCACGGCATGCGGCCTTGGCCCAACCACGCTCATGCGGCCTTGTAGCACATTAATAAATTGTGGTAATTCATCTAATGATGTTTTACGGATTATCTGCCCAAAAGGTGTCACTCTTTTATCATTAAGGGTGGCTTGTGTGACGGTTACGCCATCTTCGGTCACTGTCATTGATCTAAATTTGTAAATAATAATTTGCTGGCCATCCAAACCGTAACGACGTTGCCTGAACAATATAGGCCCTTTAGAGCTTAACTTAACACCTATTGCAACCATAATCAGCACAGGCAACAGCAGCAGTAAAAGCATGCTGGCAATCACAATATCACTAGCCCGCTTAATCATGCCGTTAAATCCTGTAAAAGGTGTTTCGCACATGGCAACTACTGGCATGCCATCAATTTCATCAATGCGGCCTTGAATTAAATCCGCCATAAAAAAATCAGGCACAAAGTAAATAGAAGCCGTTGTGTCTTTTAAATCATCCAGCAAAGCCATCATTTGCACATGCATCGATGGCGGCAAGGTAATATAAATCAGGTCAATTGAATTGCGCTTAACAAACTCGGCCATTTCGCTCATCTGTCCTGTTAACGGCTGTTGGTTGGATATTGGATTGGGATTGTGTACCGAAAAATCGTCAAAATAGCCTTTAATTTCAATGGCTAGCTGGCTGTTATTTTGAATACGGCTGTAAAGTTGCTGGCACAATTCATTGCGGCCAACAATGACTGCGGTTTTTTTAATATGCGTTAAATAATGCGTACTGGCTAAATATTGCCCAATAATCCAATGCATTAACACCAAGGCCAGCGGGGTAATCAGTACCCAAGCGGTGATCACTTGCTGCGAAAACATGGGCAGATATTCAGTTGCGTAGCCAAAAAATAATAAAATACCCACAATTAAAAACCATTGGCTTAATGTGGCTAATACATCTTTATAGATATTATTTTGGTTATGCCAAGACCCAGGAAAACTGAGCGCAAACACCATAATCGATAACACAATATAGTGCGAGCTCAGTTTGCCCTCAAACAGCAAGATAAAGCCAAATAGCAAGCCAATACTGAATACTGGATCAACCAGTATTTTAATCATTTGATTAATACTTAACGATTTGCTAAAGCTAAGTTGTTGCTGAAATCTCACCATGCTTAAGTTATCTTTTTGTGTTTGTAAAATGCGGATAGCATTACAGACTAGCGGTTAAATGTGACATTGATGTGTAACGGTGATATTTGATACATTGTGCCAATGACACAATACTTAAAGCGCTATCTTTAAAACGCGGCGTGATAGGCGTTAATGGTTTTTTCGGCGATGTTTTTCCAGTTGTAGTGGCTGTTAATCCAGGCACGCGCATGCATTTTGGCTTCTGGTAAAACGGTTTGTGCCGTGTGTTGAAGTAATAACTGTTTGATTTTCTGCACATTACCTAGCTCAAAATAACATTCTGCTTTTAATCCAACTTCAATATTGGCGGGAATATCACTGGCAATTACTGGCAAGCCAAAGCTCAGCGCTTCAAGCAACGAAATAGATAATCCCTCATGCGATGATGGCAGCACAAACATGGCCGCATGTGTGTACAAACTACGCAGGGTATCGCCCTTTTGAAAACCAGTTAACACAATATTTGGGTTAGCTTTTGCAGCGTCCTGCAAAGATTGCAAATACGCATCTGGATGATCGGATTGACCAACCAATGCTAATTTATAGCCATCTAAATTGGCTTCATTAAACGCTTGAATCAAATCTAAATGGCGCTTTTCTGGCACTAAACGGCTGACCAGTAAAATATAACGATTTTTTTGCAAGCCAAATTGGGTTAAGTAATCATCAGACACATCTAAGTTTGGCAATACAACGCCGTTGTGAATTAAATCTGCTTGCATGGCATGTTTGCGAGAGACCGTTTCGCGAATGCCGTTTGAAATGACAATGCGCGCATTTGAAAATCGCATACCAGCCCACTCACCCAGCAGCAAAACATGGCGCGCAATATAGCCCCATTTTTGACGGTTATAATCTGGGCCATGATGAGTAACGACTACGCGCAAACCCAACATACGCGCTAACGGCGTTAATAGCGCGGGGCCCACTGCATGAATATGCAAAATATCTGGCCGCTTAATTGCCGCATATAGCACCCCTAAAAAGGTATGCACAATCGCCTCTAACGCTTTAGAGTTAGGCGCCCAAAGTTTGGTAAACTTAACGCCGCACCATGTTTTTCCTGTACTGGATTGTTGGTATGATGAACGGACCAGCACCTCTAAATCGCAACCCAAACTCACTAGCAAAGGCGCTAAATGCTCCGCGTGCGTTTCAATACCACCCTGCACATCAGGAAACCCACGCAAGCCTAACATCATCACACGCAAAGGTTTTGTGGTGCTTAGTTGACCAGCATAACCGCCAACATAACCATAACGCTGCTGAAAACTAGCATCTGTAATAAATGCCTGTGCAGGTGGTTGCAGTCTTAAGCTAGTGTTGGGATACGTGCCTTGTGGATAAAGTGCTAATGCATTATTTTCGGCAGAATTTTTAAATAAAAAATAAATGCCGAAAAAATGATATGAAATAAAATGCGTTAAATGGCGATTGAATCGTGCAATATAGTTAGCAAAAAAATTCACCTATTCAACCCTTTCAATCACTTAATTTACCGCTCTTTTTAGAGCGTTAAGAATGGATGAATTAGGTTGCGCGCAGATGAATAAAAGTCACATTTATATAGTCCGAACGGACTATATAAATGATAGATAAATCGTCATAAATGACAATTAAATGAAAAAACTAAGGTATGTAATTAATCTTAATGTGTTGATATGCTAGTTGGATTCGTACCAGCCACGGCTTTTGTTCACTATTGCCACAACCGATAACATGACTGGTACTTCTATTAATACACCAACAACCGTTGCCAGCGCTGCGCCAGAATTAAACCCAAATAGCGCAATCGCAGTAGCAACCGCTAGCTCAAAGAAATTGGATGCGCCAATCAGCGCAGATGGCCCTGCAACACAATGCGCTACTTTTAATTTTTTATTGAGCCAGTAAGCCAGCATGGAATTAAAATAAACTTGAATGGTAATAGGCACAGCGAGCAAGGCAATAATGATGGGCTGCGCCAATATTTGCTGGCCTTGAAAACCAAACAGCAGTATTAAAGTAGCCAATAATGCAAATAGTGAATAAGCATGCAATTTTTTAAGCACTGAATCGAATGCTTGCTGACTTTTTAATATCAATACTTTGCGTAATATCTGGCTAATAATCACTGGCACTACAATAAACAGCAGCACCGATAAAAACAGGGTGTTCCAAGGCACTGTAATACTGGATAAACCCAGCAATAAAGCAACTAAAGGTGCAAAAGCAAACAACATAATTGCGTCGTTAATCGCTACTTGAGAAAGTGTGAATTTTGGTTCGCCGCCGCACAGGTTACTCCATACAAACACCATTGCCGTGCAGGGCGCAGCAGCCAGCAAAATAAGCCCTGCTATGTAGCTATCGATTTGGTCTACTGGTAAATAATCGACAAACAGATGGCGTATAAACACCCAAGCAAGCAACGCCATAGAAAATGGCTTAACCACCCAGTTAATAAATAGCGTAACGCCAATGCCTTTGCTATGTGCAAGTACTTCTTTCATGGCGCTAAAATCTATTTTTAGCAACATCGGGATAATCATCAGCCAGATTAAACCAGCGACGACCAAATTCACTTCTACAATTTTTACATCGCCAACAGACTGAAAAAAATGAGGAAAGAACTGACCAAGCGTGACGCCCACCACAATGCATGCCAGCACCCACCAAGTAAGGTGACGCTCAAAACTTGTGATGGCAGATTGGTTTGGTTGAGTGATTTGGTACATATACGCTTTTAAACGTTTAACTTGATACAGAAACTTAATAATTAGTTTATCGTGTTTTTTTAGCGCGTAAATGAAAAGATTGTGACAACTTCAAAACAGCACAACTCAGATGAGCCATTTAGCTCATGCTTACATAAGGACGCCCCTATTGATTTGCACCAACAAAGAGCGTCTGCATCTATTTGCTTACATGGCTTTGTAAAAAATATAGTCGGCTTGATACTTAACTGTCTTTTTTGCAGCTAAATTATCAGCACCACATGCATCAGTCGGCGCTGTTCCGCCTACTGTATTTAAACGCTGAATATAAGTAACGCCTGTCATTGCGCCAGCGCCCGTTGCTGGATTTGCTTGTACCAATTGTAATGGGATTGCGCCAGGATTCGGCGAAACCGCGAGTTGCTTACCTGTTACTTTAGAACCATCATTCGATTCCCAAGTTGGGCCAGCATAATACTTGCCGATAGGGGCTTTTTTGCCATCATACAATACGGCTACAGGGCCAACAAATGCCCATTCAAACGCGCCAGCCGCACTTGCTTTTACACGGCATTCGTAGGTTAAGTCGCCGATTCCGACTGAAGTTAATGCGACTTTATTGCCCGCAGGCACAGCGATGGCAGCAGGCACTACGGGAGCTTTCATTTCGGTCATGGTAGAGCAAGCAGTGATTAATACAGCTGCTGCAACACTCGTTAATGCAAATAATGGTTGGGTCATTACGTTTCCTTAAAGTAAAAAATAAAAAGTCAGCACTTACATTAAGCAACATACGTTCCCAGCCTCGTTTTAGATGCTTGATTTATCATGAGATAAACAATATTTTTATTATTAACAGTAGACCTATAATATAGTTATATTAATTGAATGTTTATTGGTGTATTTTTTGCTAGTTCTTAACTGAGGCCTAGGCATGAATTATCATTCATACGAAAGTAAAATTACTTACATCATCATTACCATCTTAATCTGCATCCAGATTGGGGTTTTTTTCGCTTTGCGCACGAATAATCATGCCGCTGTACAAGCCACTATTAAAGAGCAACTTACAACTGGCACCCATGTTTTTAATCGACTCATTGAGTTAAGAAGTCGACAGCTACAACAATCCGCAGAAATTTTATGTAGTGATTTTGGATTTAGAGAGTCTATCTCTACGCGTGACAAACCGACCATTGAATCGATGCTGGCGAATCATAGCGAGCGCGCCAATGCCAGCGTTTCAATATTAACCGATTTGAATCAGCAAGTAATTGCCACATCGCCAAACACTATTCAGCTAGATTCAAAGTTCATTCAACAAATTGCGCCTGGAGATTCTGCGAAAAAACTCATGCTCAATTTTATTCCGCTCAATTTATCGTCTCATCCACGCGTTTACACCGATATTTCAGCAAAAGCCAAATCAGATGAAATCTACCAACTAATTAATACACAGATATTAAGCCCGCTGCATTCCGCCACGCTTACGTTGGGCTTTCCAATTGATAACGCCTACGCGCAAGAGCTAAAAACACTTATCGGCATGGAATTTTTATTTTTCTCTCAAGAAAATGGTATTTGGCAGCTTCACGCAAGCACAATTAATGCGTTTGATGCGCAACTATTTACGCCGCACGATTTATACACCAAGCAAATTGACACAAAAACCGAACAGTACCTCAGCACGCCTATCGTGCTGCAATCGACATCGAACAAAGTGGTCATCGCGGTAGCCGCCAAGCCAATGAGCAAACTCTTGCAACCATTTGTACAATTTGAAACGACGCTCGTTTATTTACTCATCATTACCGTATTACTATCAGCTATCGCTATTTATATGGTCACTAACAAAATGGTGCGCCCGTTAAACGATTTAGCACACCAAGACAACTTAACGGGCTTAGGTAATCGCCGACTTTTTACGATCACTTTGGGCAATGCAATTAAAGAACTAAATACGCTTAAAAAGCCGTTTTCGTTGATGATAATGGATTTAAATAAATTCAAATTAATTAATGACACGAAAGGGCATGACGCGGGAGACATTGTCTTGCAAGCAACCGCAACGCGCTTGAAAGAAACGCTGAGAGATTCCGATACATTGGTACGTTTAGGTGGTGACGAGTTTGCCGTTATCGTGCACGAAACCAATCAACAATCCATACAAGCCATTGCAGAAAAAATTAGTGTCGCTATCAGCCAGCCAATTCAGATTGGCGGTGATTTTGTTACAATCGGCGTGAGTATCGGCATTGCATTAGCGCCTTCCGACGCCACTACGCAGTTTGATATGATTAAAAAAGCAGATGAGGCGATGTATCGTGCAAAAATGCAGCATAAAAACTTTCAGTTTTACGCCAATATTTAACCATCTCTTCCGCTAGCCAGGTTCTTAATTCAGCAGATATTCAATTATAGAACAGATAGAAAAACGCCCAAACCTTAATAGATTATGGGCGTTTAAAATTAAGCGTCAAAATCGGGTTAAGTAATAAGCTAACCTTTAAACTTAATGCGCTATGTACGAATCAGAACGGTTGTGTATACCAATGTTTTGTAAACAAACAATAAAGTCTTTTTTATTCAGTTATTTAAAATAATTTAACTGAGTTATTGATCATAGATAGTAAACAAACTAAGCTGAAATGCTTAGTTGTTTACAAAGTTACGTTATGAATTTTCTTAATATGCTTAATTTTTATAGTGTCTTTAAGCTCACACTAAACTAAAGTATTGCTTATACATTACAAATCCTACTCATAGCAGCAATCACTTGCAAGATTTTTTTTGAAGACCATATGCAGATGCAAGTTATGTAATCAAGAGCCGACTGACTCTTAAGGTCGGTCGGCTGGTCCGCTAGGTTTCCACTATCTGAATTATGGTGGAATTATTACGTTTAATTAATTAGTTAAGCGCCTACTGTAACTGATTGCATAACTTATTGGGCGAGCCAAAAGAATTGGATCATCTGATGTATTAATTCCTTCTGGTATCGATAGCGGATTAAACATAACTTTCTGCTCTTCTTGTTTACTATTTGGTACTGAAGTTTTTAATGTCAGCACTCCAAGTTCAACTACTCTGCGAGAATCGGGCCAAACAACAGTTGAATCATTGGTCGCATCTCCTTCATCAGCCATTTGTAAAGCAAGTCGGTATTTAACCTCAGATTTATTTAATCTAGAAACAATTTCATCCATTAGATAGTTCGGTTGCGCCCTCATGGCTTCCTCTTCACCAATTGTTTGCAATCCAGCTATGGGGGTAATTTGATATCGTCCATATTGCACTAAACCTTTACTGTTCGTAAATTTAAATGCGTTTACTCCATAAAAGGGCATAGTCGCAAAACTTGCATAAGAGGGTCTTTTTGACAAGAATTTTACTGCCGCTGGGTGCGTACCAAGAAATGTATCTATAGGTGTTGGCTTCGCTACTTGAGGGCCACTTTCTGCGGCGGCATTAAGCAATTCAAGAAACTCTTCTGGAGTAGAGGCTAGAAAGCTATTAATTGAAATACTTACGATATCAGTACTTGTACCATCAGGCAAAGTGAAGCGAATTGCAATACCTTTAGGATTTGCATTTGGGTTTGCATCCGAGATATCAGGTATCCCAGTACCATTTGAAAAACGAACAACTATATTGCTAGTTTTAGTTTGCAAATGAGCTGCTTTTGAAATACTAGATGCTAAAGGTGATGGTGTAAAAACCCCCTCAGCCATTACTCCTTTTGCATGATTTGCTCTGTATCCCTTATGTGGGCCATTAGCTAGTTTAGTAAATGAATCAACCAGTTGTTCAGTTACAGGTTTTCCATCTGCAAAGCAGATATTAGAAGCTAGTAATAATGATCCTGTAATTAAAATAGTAGTTTTTAGTTTAAATAGATACTTCATATTACCTCCTATAAGTACAATTTGTAAAAAACACAATTAATTTTATGAGTGAGTTGCTTGCTGGAATAGATACAAATTTTAAGTTACTTAGGGCCACATTTTTTGTGTAGTCCATTCACAGCGAGTTTGTGAGTCCCTTAAAACAGTATCTAAGCATTTAGCTGATCGAGTGTTTCCTCAGTAGTCCATAACGCATTAGCTATAAATCTGTAATTTATAATTGCTGCCAAATATCCATCGCCTTCAGGTGCTCTTGGTCCAGCTGTTGCGTCTCGTACTACAACAACTTCATAACCTTGCTCCAGAAACTCTCGCAGATGGGATTCAACACACAAGTTGGCAGCCATGCCAGCGAGAATTATTTGTGAAACTCCTTTTTTTCTAAGTTGTAAAGATAGGTCATTTGTTTCTGGCCCATAGATTTTATGAGGTGAAGCAATAATTGTTTTTCCATCTAATATGTACTTTTTAAGTCTTGGAAGAAAGTCTGCTCCAGAGTTCTCAAAACCTTCTAAAGTCAGTGATCCTTTACGATCAAACATACCAATTTTATGCATTAACTTTTCTAAACCACCACCAAAATTCCATTCATGATCTTGTGGATAGTAATAGTGAGGTGAAACAGCGACTGTAATACCAGCTTTTTTTGACGAAGCAAAGAGACTTTCAATATTCTCAACAGTATTATTTTCAGTAATACTTTCACCAAAAAATGGCCATGTCACGCCTTCTGGACTTAAAAAATCAATCTGAGGATCTATTACAACTAGTGCTGCTCTTTTTAAATCTAACTTAAAATTTGTATTCGGCAACGAAGGGCTTATTGGATCGGCATATATGTTATTAATTTTTGGGTTGCTCATGATGTTTTCCTATTTAGTTTCTCACTAATTAGTTAGCGATTGGTGCTATATTAAGTATTTTCTTATTGTCACTATTGACTAAACGGTCTGACTTTTTGACTATTCGTACACAAATGGACTTATTATCTAACTTCTTTGAAAACATTCACTTAAGTGGGCATTTCTTCTATGGAGGAAAACTTCATGGAACTTATGAACTAAACAAACCGCCCGGCACTACATTCATTCATATTATTTCGGAGGGCGGTATTGATTTAGTAAGAACAGGATATTCAAATATAGCTGTAAATAATCCAAGCGTACTTCTGTGTCCAATTACTTGTAAATATAAACTCAGATCAAACAAATTTTCTGGCTCAAACATCATTACAGCTTCTTTTGATTTCGGCGAGCAAATGGGAAACTCATTTCCATTAGGGATTCATGAAACAATCATATTCGAGCTATCTGAGTTAATTAATATTAATCCTATAATTGATGCAATTATAGATGAGTTTAACAAGCATGATTCTGGCAGGTCTAAAGCACTTAACTTACTTTTTGAATATGTTCTAATATTACTCATTAGAAATGCGGTTGATAAAAATAAGATTCATAAAGGGGTTTTGTTCGCGATGCTAAAAACGAAACTCGCTCCTGCTCTAAATGCAATTCATGACTCTCCAGATAAAAATTGGACGATTGATAACCTTGCTCAACTAGTTAATATGTCTAGAACAAAATTCTCAGAGTTTTTTTTAGGATCTGTTGGTGTAACGCCGATTGGCTATTTAACCTCTTGGCGAATGAAACGTGCACAAGAGATGCTACTTGAAGATATACAAATAAAAGTCATTGCCTCTTCTGTGGGTTATGGCTCTCAGGCAGCATTTACAAGAGCGTTTTTGAGAGAGTTTGGACAGCCGCCATCTGAATGGTGCACAATGGCCAAGGTATCCAATACTTCATATTGATTCTCTAATTACAATGTAGCCTGCAAAGAATTATCAATTCTTTTTTTTTCTGAATCCCGATGATATTAATCATATATTAACGCTACAAAAAATGGCCCTGGATTGGAATTTTTCCCTAAGATTTAAACCCACTCCTAAGTTGAGAAATCTTCTGCCATTAAAAATCATAGGCGCTTCGAGTGGTCTTTAGTTGCCACTAAGGCTCACTACTTTACCGCTTGCAGCCGAATGCAAAATCGCCTCTATCAGTTCACAGTTAGCTTTGGCATCTGCAAACGATAATAATGGTGCTTTGTCTGATAACACACAGTCACTAAAATGTTCAATTTCCAAATTAAAGTGATTTGCGGCAAGCAGTCTTTCTTCAATGATTTTGCCATCTTCAGTCCACCATGAAATTACTGGCTCATCACTAGGCAATTGCCACGTGTTGTGACATTTAATAACGCCTTTTGTCCCAACAATGGTGTATTCAGATTGCCTAGTGCGCTCAAAGCTCACATCGAACTGGGAAAATTTTCCATCGCCGTAGTTGATAATACCAGTAGTGGTAACATCTGCGCCGCTTTCAGAATAATCTGCCATCGCTAATACAGATTTAGGCAATTCGTTAAACCACATACGAGAGGTGTGAACTGCATAAGGGCCGATATCCCACATTGCACCACCGCCTTTACTCACAGTTTCAGCTAAGCGGTAAATTCGGGAGGGTCTCATCATGAATGAAAAGCTGGCATGTGTATTACGAACTTCGCCGATTACACCTGAATCAACAATCTCCCTTACCCTTGAATGTTGCGGATGAAAACGGTACATAAAGCCTTCCATCACTTTAATATTATGTACTTTTGCTGCCCTCTCAATTAACTTAATATCAGTGACTGTAAGCGCCATTGGTTTTTCAATTAGCACATGCTTACCATGCTCAATTGCACGCAATGCCCACTCTGCATGTTCGTGATTTGATAGCGGTATATAGACGGCATGCACATTACTATCTTGTAACAGCGACTGCAAATTATCGTAAGTTGCAACATTTTGCACATTCGGTGCATAGCTAGCAATAGATTCTGCTGAAGCATTTTTGCGACGACTAGCAATTGCAACAAGTTGCGAATTTCGAGCCTCTACTATAGCTGGCATCAAACGCTCATTGACTCTAGCTGCCCCTAATATGCCCCAATTCAATTTTTTGACTGAGGATTCGTTTTGCTCACTCATTTAATCAAACCTTATTATTTTTCTCAAACTATATTAAATATAGCGTTAGTCTTCTAATTTTATTTGCTAGTAACTTCATTATTGCAATCGCTACTGCCCAAGCAAATACCCAAGAGTACATCCAGTCCAAGTATCCAAAAGCATTTAAAGGAATATGTATTAACATGAACAACGCACTTGTGAAAAATGTAACTATTCCTGTGGTAAGTACAATGTTAACTGACTTGCTAACTTTTAATTTGCGTTTCATTTCTCTGTGCTTTTGAGGGGAGACTCTCCCCTCTTAAAGTTCAAATTATAAAAGGTGGCTTAAGCTTTCAGGACCGAATACCTCTCGTTCAATGTTGGCTGGATTTACACCAAGCCCAAGTAGAGTTTTCCATTGATCATCCATGAATGCTGTAGGCCCGCAAATGAAAAACTTACCTTTTAAAGTGTCTTTGTTAAATTGCATCGAATATTGACCCATCTAGCCTAGAAATATGCATCTAATTTTGACCCACGTAGCGATACTAATCTGCTCACAACCTGAGCAGGAGAATAGGAGTGATCGACGTGGCGATATTAA
>JAKFVB010000005.1 GCA_021732405.1 Methylotenera sp. | reverse complement strand
TGTGTATCGTTACGATGCTACAAAGAAAATAATGGTGTCTGCTGAGGGTGGCGGTGTATCAATGCATCCATCTGAATTGGAAGGTCAATATGCAAGTGCATGGGCTACCAATATTTGGTCAGATGTACTGACTTAACACTCAAAAAATCATGAAATTCTATTCTTATGCTTAGTGCTTTTCTTAATCAGCTTGGTTTATATTTATCATTTGGCTTATGCCATTTAGTCAATATTGGCTGCGCTTACGGCGCAGAATCTGTTGCGCCACCAAACCAAATCGCACTTAAACTGCCACCTGGTTTTGAAGTAACCATATTTGCAAGCTTAGCCGAAAATTACGGCCTGCCACGCATGATGACTCTTGATAAGGCAGGCCGTTTATATGTTGCCTCAGCCAAATCGAATCAAGTATTAATGCTGCCTGATGCCGATAAAGATGGTGTAGCAGAAACTCCTGTGGTGATTGCGAAAAATCTAAACGCACCCAATAGCTTGGTTCTTGTAAACGATGATTTACTGATTGCAAATGAAGACTCTGTTGTTAAATTAACGCAAAAAAATGGCATTTGGTCAGCTCCGCAGCCTTTTATCAGCAATCTGGCTTTTGGTCACCACACGCTTAAAACCATTAAACTGGGTCCAGATAATCATCTTTATATCAATATTGGCTCTAGCTGCAATGTGTGTGTTGAAGAGAATCCTACCCGCGCCACCATCCAGCGCTATACGCTTGAAGGCAAACCTGCTGGCAGCTTGGTCACATTGGGCAGACACGCGCCAGACCCCACTTGGGCAAAGGGTTTACGCAATAGCCAAGGCTTTGCATGGCACCCAAAAACAGGTGCTATGTTTGCCACAAACAATGGCTCTGATATGCGCTCTACTACTAAAAATGGCAAGGTGAATGATGAAATTCCGCCTGAACATTTGAATAAAATTGAAGCAGGAAAACATTACGGTTGGCCTTACTGCTGGGCCAACCCAGCTGACTTAACCATGATACAAGACCCAAATTTTTTGGGTACTGACGGTTTTTGCCAAACCGCCACACCGCCTGCAATTACATTTATTTCGCATTCCACACCGATTGGCATTAGCTTTTTAGACAAAACCAATTGGCCTGGTACTTATAAAAATGATGCGATTGTTGCCTTGCATGGTTCTTGGAACCGGCAGAATCCGAGCGGTTATAAATTGGTGCGCGTAAAATTTGATGGCGATAAGCCAGCAGAAGTCAGTGATTTTGCAACAGGCTGGTTATCTGAAAATGGTGTTTGGGGACGACCAACTGATGTGATTGTTGGCGCAGATGGCGCGCTTTATGTTTCTGATGACCGCGCAGGCTATATTTACCGCATCAGTTATCAAACCAAATAAAGATTTCTCCGTATCAAACCTTACAATTAAACAAAGTCTATCTGTTAAAATTAAATCATGACTAAGCATCGATTATTTCAGTATTTTATAGTGTTAAGTTGTAGTTTCTACAGCCAAATTCTATGGGCTCAAACCACACCAGATTTAGCTTCTTCTAATGTTGCTATTCATATTGCTAAAACTCACTATCATCACCCCGTTCGCCTGATGCATTATTTTAGAGATGTGTGGCATTTAAAAGGCCCAATGGCAGAAAAAGCGAGCCTG
Organism: Methylotenera sp.; assembly: GCA_021732405.1. Taxonomy (GTDB): domain Bacteria; phylum Pseudomonadota; class Gammaproteobacteria; order Burkholderiales; family Methylophilaceae; genus Methylotenera_A. The sequence continues at coordinate 19,526 of JAKFVB010000005.1, read as the reverse complement.
AATGTGCTACAAAAACACTTTGCAAGCGCACAGGTATGCGACAACGTAGATGATGCAAATATCGTTTTGCAGTTAGAACCACGCATGTTTTACAACGCTCAATTTCGCGTATTTTACAGCGAGATTACTGCAAAAGTTTTTATTAATAGCACGCCTTTACCTGATGTCAATGCGCCTATCTTAACCATCAAACAACAGGCTCAGCAAAGTGGTGATTTAATGATTCAACCTGATTTTTATATGGAAAAAGCCTACATTAAGGCAGCCGAAAAAATCATGGAGAAGCTACAAACTGACCCGATATTTCTAAACGCGCTAGATCAATCCAAGCAAAATTCAACGCTCAGTAATGATGCCAAAGCGCTTTGCGCTGCGCTTGATGATTTACCAGTACCTAAAATTTACTTTTAACCTCATCACATTCTGATACTCATCTCTCATACAAGGCATTTAAATGAAAAAAATACTACTAGTTTTAGCTTTAATAAACAGCACATCTATCTACGCAAAAGAAGCGCTACCCACAAAAATCACAGGTCTAAAAACCCCTGAATCAGTGGTGCAAGGCAAAGATGGCAGTATTTATATTTCTGAGATTGTGGAGTTTGGCAAAGATGGCGACGGCCAAATCAGCAAAGTGGATAAAAAAGGCAATGTCACGATTTTTGCGAAAGGTATGGATGACCCAAAAGGGCTAGCGATGATTGGGGATAAATTATATGTTGCCGATAAAAACCGTGTACTAGAAGTCAATAAAGACGGCACTTGGCAAGTATATGGCGCACAGATGGCTTTTCCTGGCACGCCTGTTTTTCTGAACGACATAGAAGCCGATAAATTGGGCAATTTATACGTGAGTGACAGCGGTGATTTAAAATCAGGCGGTCAAATTTATAAAATCGCTAAAGGCGGTGCGCCAATTACCGTTGTTGCCGATAGCAAAAACCCTGATATTTTGGCGCCCAATGGTTTGCTATTTGAAGGCCGTAATAATTTATTATCAGTGGATTTTGAATCAGGTATTTTATATCGCGTGAATCTAAGCACAGGCGCCACCACCAAAATTGGCACAGGCTTTGGCGGCGGTGATGGCATGATAAAAACCAAAGCAGGTAAAATCATCATCAGCGATTGGAAAGCTGGCAAAGTGTATGAATTAGTCGCTGGCAAATCCCGCGTAATCAAAGAGGGCTACAAAGCCGCTGCCGATATTGCTTTAACGGCTGATGGACAATATTTAATGGTGCCAGATATGACGGCGGGTGAATTAGACTTTATAGAAATTAAGTAATTTGTAGCATTAAGTTAATGTTAGTGCGCAATATAGAATGTCGCAAAGCCGCACTGGATTGGCTTTGCGAATCGGACGCATCAATCAAAGCGGCAGGTGTTTTGGCTTTGGGACGCATGTTCACAGATAAGAATCCGCATTTAATTATTGATACAAAAATAGCGTTAACTCCTGACGCAATCATTCCTGGTCGCCCGCTCAAACCAAAATTAGTGAATCCACTAGAATTGCCCAAACGCTCTATGCGCACAATTGATGGCCGCGCCGCATTGATTCACGCGCTGGCACATATTGAATTTAACGCGATTAATTTGGCACTAGATGCCATTTGGCGTTTTGCCGATATGCCAGAAAATTACTATCGTGACTGGCTAAAAGTCGCTGCTGAAGAAGCCTATCATTTCTCACTTTTAAATGCGCATTTGCACACATTGGGTTTTGAGTATGGTAGTTTTGCTGGCCATAATAGTTTGTGGGAAATGGTGGACAGAACCAAAAATGACGTATTAGCCAGAATGGCATTAGTGCCCCGCACAATGGAGGCGCGCGGTTTAGACGCATCGCCGCAACTACACAATAAATTTGTGCAAATTGGCGACTTAGAAATGGGCGAAATCTTGACCATTATTTTGCGCGATGAAATTGGTCACGTGGCGATTGGTAATATTTGGTTTAATTGGCTTTGTAAACAACGTAATTTAGAACCAATTAACACCTTTGAAGTACTTAGAAACCAATATGATGCCCCCAAACTGCGACCACCATTTAACATGGAAGCAAGGCGCCTTGCGGGATTTAGCGAAGCAGAGCTGGTACTACTAAATTAAGCTGTAAATAACCCTATAATCGCATCTAAGCCATTGAAATTAATCGCATAAGTGGCTTGCGTTTGCACCACTGGCTTGGCATGATAAGCCACACCCACACCTGCCGCATGCATCATTTTAAGGTCATTCGCACCATCGCCGATGGCAATAGTTTGATCGGGTTTTAAGCTTAATGCATCACGTAGTTTTATTAACTCTGCTGCCTTGCGATGTTCATCCACAATATCACCCAAAACGACACCCGTTAATTTGCCATCTACAATCTCTAAAGTATTCGATACTGCATAATCCAAACCCAGTGTGCTTTTTACATAGTTGGCAAAAAATGTAAAGCCGCCAGAAGCCACTACAGTTTTAATGTTATTGGCACGGCAAGCAGCAATCCATTCGTGCGCACCTGGGCTAAATTTTAAACGCTCATCAATCACGCGCTGTAAAGCTGTTTCTGGCAAACCTTTTAGTAAAGCGACACGCTGTTTTAAGCTCACTGTAAAATCAATTTCACCTTTCATTGATCGCTGTGTAATTTCTGACACTTGCGACTTTAACTGCATCATATCGGCGATTTCATCAATACATTCTATGCTGATTAAAGTTGAATCCATGTCCATCACACATAGCCCAAAATGGCTCAAACGCTGATTATCAGGCACTAGTGCGCAATCAATTTTCTGTTCTGCGCAAAACGCTTTAACTACTTCCACATCATGCGCTTGTGTGGGCAAATAGTAACTAAATTCGCCTACTTGCATAAATTGTGTGCTACCACCAATTAAGCGGTGAATATGGGTAAGATGCGCCACCGTAATAGCGCGGCCTTGAACAGCTAAACGCATAAAAAATTCCGAATCACTTAAATGATGCCTATTATATCAGTTCAATTTTCAATCTCAGCCTATGCTTTTACAAGCAATTTAACTCGCCGCGCTAGTGTACATTCCACATCTACCCTATAATATTTTTAATCTCTTTATTCGAATGATTTGTCATGAAACCAATACCTGAAAACTTAGCATGGCTTAACTTGCCGAATATGCCTGCCCCGATTAAAGCCTTGTTTGCAGGCTATTTATTGGTGGTTGGTGTGGGCTTGCTGATGGCTGGCTTGCAGATTATGCTCACCCACGGCATGGCCGATGGCAAAATTGGTTTATCCAAAAACGATATTGTGTACAGCTATTATGGCGACCGTACCCATAGCTTATTAGAAAGCAAACTAAACGGCTCGATGAAAGCCAATGCGCCCGACCAAGTACGCGCAGACATTATTCAATGGGTGAGAAAAGGCGCACCAAAAGACGATTGGGATGCGCATTTTAAAGGCGTATTTGCGCAACACTGTGTGGTTTGCCATAGTGCAATTCCCAATATTCCTAATTTTAAAAACTTTGAAGAAGTGCAAAAAGTCGCGGCAACTGGCGAAGGGGCGACCATTCAAGGCTTAACGCGCGTTTCGCATATCCATTTATTTGGCATTAGCTTTATCTTTTTCTTTATCGGCTTTATTTTTAGTTTTGCAGTAGGCGTGCCGAAAAAATTAAAAATAATCGCCATTGCTTTCCCGTTTGCATTTTTAATTATCGATATTTTGTCATGGTGGCTAACCAAGTTAACGCCTGGTTTTGCCTGGTTTACGATTATTGGCGGTATCGGCTACAGTGTTGCATCTACGTTTATGTGGATCACCAGCATGTACCAAATGTTTATTTTATCGCGCAGCGATAAAGTATATGGCAATGCTTGGGAGCAAGACTTATAGCGAGCAGGATTTGTAAAATACTTAACACATTATTTAGCACAAAAAAAAGCCATGCATCGCATGGCTTTTTTATTGCACAGCTTTTATTGTAAAGTCCGATTAAGCTTTTAAACTCGCCACATCGTCCAAGACCACACCAAATAAATCCCGTACCGCAGCCAACGCGCTGTCGTGCATCATCTGCGCTTCAATCACTTTACCTTTTGGGCCAAGCAAGCTACGGGTTGCGCAGGCGCTGGCAACTATGGTGGGTTTAAAGCCCAAGTTAAACGCACCGCGCGCGGTGGAGTTAATACAAACGTGGGTCATAAAACCTGCCAATACTACATTTTCAACGCCTAATGCTTTTAACTGTGCTTCTAAATTGGTATGCCAAAACGCGTTAGGGTAATTTTTAACCACGACTGGCTCACCATTTTTGGGGGCGACTTCTGCTGAAATTGCGCCAATATCGGCGGTAATATCATATGGCGTACCCACACCTGCATCGTGCTGAATATGAATCACTGGTATTTTTAAATCGCGCGCCATACTTAACAACTTTTGCGCCTCTAAAATCGCAGGCTCTACATTGGTTAACTGCATCACGCCATGGCGATACGTGTTCTGGCAATCTACCATAATCAAGGCAGAATCTTTTAGGCTGGCATGGCCAAAACCCATGCCTGTTACTTCGCGTAAAGTAAGTGACGCTTGTGTCATTTTATTTTCCTCATTACTGGTTAGATTGGATACGGCTTTTTTGCTAGCATCTGGCGCGTTTTTGCGCGAAAATGTCAGTTAAAATTAAAACCTACAAAAAATCACTTTAAAATGAATTTACACGAATATCAAGCCAAATCTTTGTTACAACTGTATGGTCTGCCAACGCCAAATGGCATAGTCGCAAACTCACCTGAAACCGCGCGCAATGCGGCCGAAAAAATCGATTCAAACGCTTGGGTTGTTAAAGCGCAAATTCATGCGGGCGGACGTGGCAAAGCGGGCGGCGTTAAGTTGGTTAAATCTGTTGCAGAAGTAGAAGAAACTGCAGCAACGTTATTAGGCAAACAATTAATCACCTACCAAAACGCGCCTGATGGTCAAATGGTGAGCCAAGTGCTGATTGAAGAAACCTTGCCAATCGCACGCGAGTTATATTTGTCGATGCTGGTAGATAGAAGTTTAGAGCGCGTAGTAGTCGTGGCATCATCGGCTGGCGGTATGGATATTGAAGAGATTGCCGCCAATCATCCTGAACAAATTTTGCAAGAGGTGTGCGACCCACTCAATGGTTTGGTGGATTTTCAGGCGCGTAATTTAGCCTTCAAATTAGGGTTAAGTAGTGAGCAAATTACCGCGTTTAGCAAGCTGCTAAAAGGCTTATACAAGCTATTTAAAGAAAACGATTTGAGCCTGCTGGAAATCAACCCATTAATTGTCACGGCTGACGGCAAGTTGGTTGCGCTGGATTGCAAAATGAGTGTAGATGACAATGCGCTGTATCGTCAAAAAAACTTAAGCGCGCAACGTGATTGGTCGCAAGAGGATGCGAAAGAAGCGGTGGCGCATGAGGCTGGGCTTAACTATATCGCGCTAAATGGCAATATTGGCTGCATGGTCAATGGCGCAGGTTTGGCGATGGCGACGATGGATTTGATTAAATTGCATGGCGGCATGCCCGCCAACTTTTTAGATGTAGGCGGCGGTGCATCGGCAGAAACAGTCACCAAAGCATTTAAGATTATTCTGGCTGATGGTAACGTTAAGGCAATTTTAGTCAATATTTTTGGCGGTATTATGCGCTGCGATATTATTGCCACAGGCATTATCGCCGCAGTGAAAGAAGTGGGCATGACCATTCCTGTTGTCGTCCGACTGGAAGGTACAAACGTTGATTTGGGCAAGCAAATGTTACGCGAGAGCGGCCTGAATATTATCTCAGCAGAGAACTTAACTGATGCGGCAAAACAGGCAGTAAAGGCAGTCAACTAATGGCCATCTTAGTCAATAAAAATACCAAAGTATTGTGCCAAGGTTTTACGGGCAAACAAGGTACATTCCATTCTGAGCAAGCATTGGCATACGGCACCAAAATGGTGGGCGGCGTTACGCCTGGCAAAGGCGGCCAGCTGCATCTTAACTTGCCCGTATTTAATACCATGCGCGAAGCAGTGCGCGAAACGCAAGCCAATGCCAGCGTAATTTATGTGCCGCCGCCATTTGCAGCCGACTCCATTTTAGAGGCGGCCGATGCGGGGATTGAGCTAATTGTGTGCATCACTGAAGGTATTCCAGTTTTAGATATGCTCAACGTTAAAGCGGCGTTAAAAGCCAACGGTGCTAAATTAATTGGCCCTAATTGCCCTGGCATAATCACGCCAGATGAATGCAAAATCGGCATTATGCCTGGCAGTATTCACCTGCGCGGCAAGGTGGGCGTGGTTTCGCGTTCTGGCACGCTAACTTATGAGGCAGTACATCAAACTACTGCGCTCGGCTTGGGTCAAACGACTTGTGTAGGTATTGGTGGTGACCCAATCAAGGGTTTAAATTTTATTGAATGCCTCACTTTGTTTGAAGCAGACCCTGAAACCGAGGCAATTATTATGGTGGGTGAAATTGGCGGTAATGATGAAGAAGCTGCGGCTGACTTTATTAAGCACCACGTCACCAAACCAGTTGCCGCTTACATTGCGGGTTTAACAGCGCCAGCAGGTAAACGCATGGGGCATGCAGGTGCCATTATCTCTGGTGGCAGTGGCCATGCAGAAGATAAAATTGCCGCTTTAGAAAATGCAGGTTGCGTGGTGGCAAGCTCTCCTGCTGGTTTGGGTGAGGCTGTCGTTAAAGCCATGCAGTTAAATTTAAAATAGAAAAGGTCATCCACTTTTGAAAATAGTTAATCTGAAATTAGCAAATTTCATTGTTTTTTTACTGTTAAGTATTACAACTCAGCTTAGTATTGCAGAGGATTTAGCCTATTTATTAACTGCCGCATCTAAAGGTGATGTAGCAACCGTTAAAGCGATGTTAGATGGCGGCGCTAATGCAAACTCTAAAGATGAAAATGATATTACAGCGCTGATGTACGCCGCACGTAAAGACCGTGCCGATGTGGTCACTGTGTTAATGAGTAAAGGCGCAGATATTAACGCCAAAGACAAAGGCGGCTGGACTGCGCTGATGTTTGCTGCCAAGAAAAATCATGTCGAAACAGTCAAAGTGTTGCTAGAAAAAGGCGCTGACCCAAAAATTCGTGATGAAAGTGGATGGAGTGCATTTGGAATGGCTGCAACAGCGGGCTACGCTGATGTCGTTAATTTAATGATTCAACATGGCGTAGATGCCAATTCCAAAGCGGACGACGGCAAAACTGCTTTAATGTATGCCGCAAAAAGTGGTGATGTGCCCACCATTTCATCATTAATGGCAAAAGGCGCGCAACCCAATGTAGGTGATCGATTAGGCGCAACACCGTTGATGTACGCTGCACGCGAGGGTCATGCGCCAGCAGTTACTTATATGCTCGAAAAAGGCGCGAATCCAGATTTTCAAGATCAAGCCCGCTGGACTGCGCTGACTTGGGCTATTAAAAAATCACAGCTAGAAACTGCCAAGGCGCTGATTAACAAGGGCGCGGATGTGAACCATGAAGACTCTGAGGGCACGCCGCTTTTACAACTGGCTGTTGATAACGATTCTGCAGAATTGGTGAAACTTTTACTCGCCCATAAAGCCGATGTAAAAGCGCGCGACAAGTATGGCTTAACCGCTTACGTTTACGCACTTAAAAAAGGTGATGCGGAAATTATTCAACTTATTAAAGATGCTGGCGGAAAATATTAACCACATTTTTGAACAATATTCCGCCAAAAAATGAAAATAGCGCTGGCACAAATTAACCCAATTGTTGGTGATATCGCTGGCAACGCCGATAAAATTATCAGCTACGCAAATCACGCGCATGAACAGGGCGCTAGCTTGATGATGACACCCGAGTTAGCTTTATGCGGCTACCCGCCTGAGGATTTATTATTCAGAGAAGATTTTAATCTCGCCTGCGAGCGAGCGATTAGCCGTATTGCTAAAGCTACGCCCGATATCACCTTGCTGGTTGGTCATCCACATATCGAAAATGGCCAGCTATTTAATGCCGCTTCGCTGATTCAACAAGGTAAAGTTAGCGCCACTTATCATAAACAATGCCTGCCTAACTACAGCGTATTTGATGAAGAGCGCTATTTTACTGCGGGTGATACGCCACTCATTTTTGAGCATCAAGGCACAAAATTCGGCGTCTTTATTTGTGCCGATGGCTGGGAATCTGACCCTGCCATTCAGGCCAAACTAGCTGGTGCGCAAGCATTGCTCTCATTAAACGCTTCGCCTTATCATATGGATAAGCTTGAAACGCGTTATGAAGTATTTGCAAAACGTGCGAATGAAACAGGCTTGAGTGTCGTGTACCTTAACTTGGTGGGCGGGCAGGATGAGTTGGTGTTTGATGGCGGTTCGTTTGTGCTGGATAACACAGGCAAAGTAGTACAGCAACTGCCTAATTTTGTTGAAGATTTAAGCTTTGTTGAATTTATGAATCATCAACCTACCCCTAAAAATATTCTACCCAAATTGGATTTAGAGCCAGCGGTTTACCACGCGCTCACTTTAGGCTTACAAGATTATGTGAATAAAAATGGCTTTCCAAGCGTTGTGCTGGGTTTATCTGGTGGTATCGATTCAGCTTTAACCTTAGCAATTGCGGTTGATGCATTGGGCGCTGAACGCGTAAAAGTAGTGATGATGTCGTCTGAATTTACCGCCAATATGAGCGTAGATGACGCAGTGGAAATGGCTAATTTGGTCGGCGTAAAATATAGCCAAATCCCTATTAAAGATTTATTTAACCTGTTTTGCGACACCTTAAACCCAGAGTTTGGCGATTTGCCATTTGATACTGCAGAAGAAAATTTGCAAGCGCGTATTCGCGGCATGTTGCTAATGGCGTTATCAAACAAATTTGGTAGCATTGTGCTCACTACAGGCAATAAATCGGAAATGGCAGTTGGTTATAGCACCTTATATGGCGATATGGCGGGTGGATTCTCATTATTAAAAGATGTGCCAAAAACGCTGGTGTACAAACTGGCTGAATACCGCAATCGTATTTCACACGTGATTCCTTTGCGCATTATTACGCGCGCACCCAGTGCTGAGCTACGTGCGAACCAAACCGACCAGGACAGCTTACCGCCCTATGAAATATTAGACGCGATTATGCAAGCTTATGTTGAAGATGATTTAAGCCGAACTGCGATTATGCAATTAGGATTTTCTGAGGGTGAGGTGAATCGCGTGACTAATTTAATTGACCGTAATGAATATAAACGCCGCCAAGCCCCAGTTGGCGTTAGAATTACACAACGTGGCTTTGGCAAAGATAGGCGATACCCTATCACTGCCAAATTAAAGTTTGATGTGACATAAAAATATCATTAATATCAATTTTTGTGTATTCACAAGCAGATTAAAGATGAACAACCAAATTCAAGACCAACCAAGGGAGAGCAAATATGAAAAAAATTGAAGCGATCATCAAACCATTTAAGTTAGACGAAGTACGCGAATTGCTATCCGAAATTGGGGTTAATGGTTTAACAGTGACCGAAGTGAAAGGTTTTGGCCGCCAAAAAGGTCATACCGAGTTATACCGTGGTGCAGAGTATGTGGTCGATTTTTTACCTAAAATCAAAATTGAGTTGGTTGTCAGCAATGAGATGGTAGAAGCCGCAATGGACGCCATCATCAAAGCCGCCCACACTGGTAAAATTGGCGATGGCAAAATTTTTGTCAGCAGCATTGAACAGGTTGTGCGGATTAGAACAGGAGAAACTGGCGAATCTGCGGTTTAATGATTCGCTACTGCACTCAGTTATCAACTGTACTGACCGAATCTTAATTAATGTCAGGTTTAGCTTAGCTTTTTGACAAAGGCTTATGCCAGTCATCTTCAAAACCATCATTCTACTCACCATCGCAAACGTCTTTATGTCGTTTGCTTGGTATGCTCACCTTAAAGAACTCAACAATAAACCTTGGATTATTGCTGCGCTAATCAGTTGGGGCATTGCACTGGTTGAGTACTTATTTCAAGTGCCTGCCAACCGTATCGGCTTTACAGTGATGTCGTTAGCGCAACTTAAGATATTGCAAGAAGTGATTACCTTAGCGGTATTTGTACCGTTTGCAGTGTTTTACATGCAACAACCGTTAAAGCTGGATTTTTTATGGGCAGGCTTGTGTTTGCTAGGTGCGGTGTATTTTATGTTTAGAACCAATATCTAAAGCGGATTAAACCAAAAACAAGCTACGTACGTAATCTAAATCTTCTTGAGTATCCACGCCAGTTGCGGGCGCATTTTTAGTGATGGTTACACCAATTTTATAGCCATGATGCAGCACTCTTAACTGCTCTAAACTCTCAATTTTTTCCAGCTCTGTGCTGGTTAACTGTGCATATTGCTTTAAAAAACCCACACGGTAGGCATAAATACCAATATGACGGTACGCTTGAATATTGTTTTTATAGCTGTCATCGCGCGGATACGGAATGGGCGCGCGGCTAAAATACAAAGCGTTGCCATTTGCATCAATCACCACTTTAACGATATTAGGGTTTAAAAGCGCCGCTTCATCATGTATTGCATGGCATGCGGTTGCCATTACTGCATCCGTGCTGTTGGCTAAATGTTGCGCAACTTCATCAATAAGCGATGGCTCAATCAGGGGCTCATCACCCTGCACATTCACCACAATGTCATCGTCTGCCCAGTTAAGCTTAGCGGCTACTTCAGCAATTCTATCGGTGCCAGAGGCATGATCAATGCGCGTCATTACCGCTTTAATTGCGTATTGAGTTGCGACTTGGCTAATTTTTTCAAAATCGGTGGCGATGACAATTTCGCTTGCTCCACTTTTTGCAGCCTGCTCTGCGACACGTATCACCATTGGCTTGCCAGCAATGTCTAGTAAGGGCTTGCCAGGCAGACGGCTACTGGCATAGCGGGCAGGGATTACTACTTTAAAAGTCACTGCAAAAATCCTATTAACTGTTGAATCATTGTTGTAAGTTAATCTGATTAATCAGCCATTTTCTCGTCTGATCCGATTTTCTCATCTGGGCCAAGCTTTCTGGCCTCTTCTTGCAACATGACAGGAATACCATCACGAATTGGATAAGCCAAGCGCGCAGATTTAGAAATAAGCTCACTATTTTTTTTGTCAAAAATCAACGGCCCTTTGGTCACAGGGCACACTAAAATATTCAGTAATTTTGAATCCATGTTAATCCCTTTTTTTATATCCATTAACGATATTGCATTTAATAGTGAATGCTTACAATTTTGCAATTTTTTTAAGCACCAATTGCATCAAATCACCGTCAATCTTAGCCTCAATTGGTAACACCCAATGATGGCTTTGCGCAAATGGCCGACACTTTACAGCATCTTTTTCAGTCATCAATAATACGTCACTTTCCATTTGCGCCAAATCAGCAGCCGTAAATGCATGATGATCTTCAAAACTAGACGCCGAAAAATTTAACCCCAATTGGCGTAAGTGTTCAAAAAAACGGTCTGGATTGCCAATGCCTGCGATGGCTTTAATGCTTTTTCGCTTAAAGTATATCGCGGTGGCTTTTATGTCTGGGTCTACTAAATTATAAAACTGCGTGCCCGTTAATTGCATTTGATAGGCGCCTGTAATCGTTGCAACATGCTCATCATCGTCATTTTCATAACCGTTTTTAATCACAGCATCTACCTTACGCAAACGACGCATTGGTTCTCTTAAAGAACCCGCTGGTAACAAACATGCGTTTTTTAAGTATGTTTCAGCATCAATAACAACAATTTCCATATCGCGTTTTAGGCGATAGTGTTGCAAACCATCGTCACTCACTATCACATTACAATCTGGATGCGCCTTTAACAATTCAGCACCAACATGCACACGATCGACACCAACCCATACTGGGCAATCGCAGCGATTGGCTATTAACACAGGCTCATCGCCCACTATTTTGGGGTTACTATTGGTGTTAACTGCCGTAGGTAATTTTGCGGTGCCGCCATAGCCACGACTAATCACAGCGGGTGAATAACCCTGTTGCTTTAATTGCTGTACCAACCAAATGACTACTGGTGTTTTACCGCTGCCGCCCACGTGGATATTGCCAACAATAATGACAGGCACTGATAAGGCGTGAGATTTTAGTATGCCTAGACGATAAGCCTGGCGCCTTAAAAAACTGATAAGCGCAAACAACCATGAAAGCGGCACTAACACTACGTAAAATAGTGTGTTTTTCTTTCGCCAAGCTTGTCGAATCGTGTCTTGAGTGAGCGTCATTTGCGCGCCTTACTGCTAATCAAACTCTTTTTGATACAGCTTGCTGTAATAACCGTTTTGACTAATTAAATCTTGATGTGAGCCAGACTCTACAATTTTGCCGTGGTCCATCACCAATATTCTGTCTGCGTTTTCAATCGTGCTTAATCGATGTGCAATCACAATCGTGGTACGGCCTTGCATTAAGGTATCTAGCGCCGCCTGCACAAACTGTTCAGATTCGGTATCCAGCGCGCTGGTTGCTTCATCCAGCAATAAAATAGGGGCATTTTTAAGAATAGCGCGCGCAATCGCAATGCGTTGACGTTGACCGCCAGATAAGCGCACGCCTCTATCGCCAATCTCATTTTGCAAGCCATCTGGCAGCTGCTGAATAAAATCCCATGCATGCGCTGCTTTGGCAGCATTAATCACTTCTTCTTCAGTGGCGTTACGCAGCGCACCATAGGCAATATTATTAAAAACGGTATCGTTAAATAGCACAATATCTTGGCTAACCAAGGCAAATTGACTGCGCAAATTTTTAATTTCTAAAGCGCGAATGTCAACGCCATCCAGCAAAATCAAACCTTGCTGCAGCTCATAAAAACGCGGCAATAGATTCACCATTGTCGTTTTTCCGCCGCCAGAGCGCCCAACTAAGGCCAGTTTTTCCCCTGGCTGAATAGTAAAACTTAGGTTATCTAAGGCCAGTTTTTTAGCATTATCGTAACGAAGACTGACATTTTTGAATTCAATTTCGCCTTTGGCGCGCTCAAGTATTTTTTCGCCATCATTCATTTCAGTTGCGCTGTCCATCACTTCAAATACGCTTTGCGCTGCCGCTAAACCGATTTGAAACTCTTCATTGGCAGCCGTTAAGTGCTTGATTGGTGTAATCAGCATCAGTAATGCGCCAACAAAAGCGGCAAACTCACCCGCACTAAATGTCCCCACCGCGTAGTAGACCACCAAACCCAGTGCTATGGCCGCTAGTAATTCAATTACCAAGCTATTTAAGCCAGAAATGCGTGTCAGGCGCAGTTCGATATGGCGATTATTGCCAACAATTTTGCCGAATCGATTCACTTCGTATTCGCCTGCGCCAAAAATCTTCACAATACGTTGGCCTGCAATCGCCTCTTCTGCCGCTTTGGTCATATCGCCCATCGATTCTTGCACACGCTTGGCACTGGCACGCAATTTTGGCGTCATTTTGCGCAAATACAGCGCCATTAATGGTGTAACAAATGCGAATATAAGCGTTAATTTCCAGTCTAGATAAAGCATGTAGCCCAATAAACCGAGCGCTGTTAATGCGTCGCGAATAACAGACAAAGCCACCCGCGTAGACACGATAGATAAGCGCTCAGTATCGTAAGTGAGTTTAGAAACAATCACACTAGAAGAGCCTGCATCGAAATAGCTAACAGGCAACAGCATTAATTTTGAAAACGCTTCATTTCTAATGACCTCCACCACATGACGCGCTATCCAGCGCATGCAATACAGGGAAACGAAGCCTGATAAGGCTCTTACTGCCATCAATCCAAACAACATGAGCGGCAATTTATATACTTGATCTGGCGATTGCTTCACAAAGCCTTCATCGGTGACTTGCTTAATGAGCGCTAAAAATCCTGTGTTACTGGCTGATAAAACGATCAAAGCGAAGATGCTAATTAAAAAATAGGTCTTATACTGCCAAGCATAACGAAACAAACGCAAATATAATAATTTTGCGTTTGCAATATGCGGAATAGCTTCTTTTTTACGTGAGGATTTCGACACTTAGTTCATCAGTCGAGTGGGCGCAAGAAAATAATGATGGGTCACTTAAATAAAAATTTATATACTAAAATAGCTGAATACAACAATGTTTCGGTCACAGGTGTTTTTATGCCAATATTATATGTGCTAAATACCAGCACCAACCTGAGTGGCAAAAGTAATATGCGTGTAGTTGGCTAATCTAGACGCTTCCATCACGTTAACTACCGACTGATGCGTGGCTTTTGCATCTGCATTAATGACAATTGTCGGCTCTTTGCCATTGCCCACGGCTTTAACCAGTGCGCTCGAAATATCGTTAATGGTGCCATTATCTACCGCATTACCATTCACCACATAGCGACCGTCTGCATCTACTTCTACCGTTATAATCAGCGGTTTATCTTGCGGGCTACTGGCTTCTGCGGTTGGTAAGTTAATTTGCAGCTCGCTGGTACGCGAAAAAGTCGCACTCACCACCAAGAAAATAATAATCACTAATAGCACATCAATCAATGGCACTAGATTCATCTCTAGCTCTTCGTGCCTTTTACCACGTTGAAAATTCATATTTTTCCTTTTACTACCAACTACTTAACCCGTTTTTAAGCTTAAATTTTTTTGCTCTAGAATTTGTTTCAAATTGGGTAAAGACAAGGCATTTTTGTGCAGACAGTACAACTACTACGACAAACAAAAGTAACGCCGTGTTCGTCCAATTTCAAACGAATTATTAAACTATTTGCGTTCGCCGTGTAATATCTCTACCAACTTAATCGCCTGCTGTTCCATATCAACCAACAATCCATCTACTTTTGCACGGAAATAGCGATAAGCAATCATGGCAGGCACAGCCACCACAATACCCGCAGCTGTGTTGTAAAGTGCAACTGAAATACCACGCGCAAATTGGGCAACATCGTGACCACTATTGGTGAATGAACCAAATAATTCCACCATACCAATAACAGTACCTAATAAACCCAGCAAAGGTGCAACGGTTGCTATAGTGCCCAATGTTGGTAAATAACGCTCTAATTTATGCGCTACAGCACGGCCTGTTTCTTCAATGGCTTCTTTAGTGATTTCGCGTGAATTTTTAGTATTGGCCAATGCGCTTGCAAATACCTCACCCAATAGTGAGTGTTTTTCGAGTTTTGTGAGTGTTTCTTTGGTGACACCGCCTTGATTTAGCCATTTTTGTACTTCTGGCAGTAAATTAGTAGGTGTAACCACTTCAGTACGTAAGGCCCAAGAACGTTCTCCAATAATCGCCAAGGCAATAATTGAAGCAATAATTAATGGCCAAATTGGCCAGCCAGCAGCCAGAATAATTTCCCACACAGCAAAACTCCTTATGTTTTTAAAAACTGCTGTTACTTTAGCTGGAAGCAGCACTTTCGGCAAGTTCCAGTTTCGTTAATTTTATCTGTTTGTATCAGCGATTATGTATTTATCGTGCCAATATCGTGGCTTAAGCTCGCGCCATGACGCTATATTAGGCGGCTCGTTTTGTGAAAAGTTAACTTGCAATGCGCCATGAAAATCTGAACGATAATTTGCTGCCCCGTTACTGGCATAACGCGCTTCAACTATTGGCTTGGGGTGTTTAAATCGATTTAAATAGCCCACCGTAAATATCACCTGTTTTGCGCCAACTGCCTGCACAAAATCATCGGTTGAAGATGTTTTGCTGCCATGATGTGGTGCAATCAATACATCAGTTAACAAAATATCATGCCTCAGTTGGTTGGTTGCTAATAGCTCGGCCTCTGCTGATTGTTCAATATCGCCCGTGAGTAAAATACTGCCAAATTGACTGCTTACTTTTAATACGCAACTTCTATTATTGTCTTTGATATCAATATGTTGATAGCTGCTCTTACTTGGATGCAACACTTGAAACTCAACCTTATCCCACTGCCAAGATTGTCCTGCAATACATTTTACATGTCTTTTTGCTTGCCAATCTTCAGGCATATCGAAACTAGTTGCTAACCAATCAATCGGCATTTGCGCCAAAACAGATGCCGCGCCGCCGCTATGATCCGCGTCCTGATGGCTGACGATAAAACTATCCAGCTTTTTAATACCCTCGCCACGCAAGTAGGGTACTACGATTCTACTACCTGCATCGTTTTGGCTTGAGTAGCGGCTACCTGCATCGTATAACAACACATGGTTAGCTGTTTTAATGACAACACTTAACCCTTGTCCCACATCTAAAACATTGACTTGCATAGCGCCTAGGTTTGGTTTGTTTAAATGCACAAAAAATAAGGGCATTAACAATACAAAACCCAACCATCGTTGCGGAAAACCGCGCGGCAATAGTAGCCATAAAACACCAAGCACAGCCGCCAGCAAAGCCCATAAAGGCGGTGCAGCTTGCTGCCAAACCGCTATCGGCAAATTGGCTAGCCAATTTAAGCCTAGCATGCACCACTGCAACACCGCATGTGCGCTATGTAAAACAATATCCGTTGGCAACAAACTACCTAAGATACTGAATGGCACTACAATTAAACTGATAATAGGAATAGCAAAAGCGTTTGCCAGCGGCGAAACAATGGATGTTTGCCCAAATATCACCATTAAGATTGGCAATAAACCCAGCGTAATCGCCCATTGCGTGTGTATGGCGGCGGTTAACCAATGCGGTGCTTGTAGTCTGCCAACCGTCACATAGGCAATAAAAGCTACAGCGGCAAAAGACAACCAAAAACCTGGCGCGATGACCGCCCATGGGTCAATCAGCACAACAACGATTAAAGCAATCGCCAGCGCACGTGAAATTGCCAAATTGCGCCCTAGCAATAGTGCCAGCGCAAACGTCATCAACATAAATAAGGTGCGCTGAGTTGGTATTGATAGCCCAGCAAGGCAAGCATACAAAATAGCGATGGCCAAGCCTACAATAGTGGCGGCTTTGCGGGTGGGCATCAATAAAACCAAACGGGGAATTCGCCGCCAAATAAAAGCCGTCAGCGCAAACGCTAAACCCGCCAGCATAGTGATATGCAAGCCAGAAATGCTCATCAAATGGTTGGTGCCTGTGCGCAAATAGATTGCCCAATCATCTGTGGTGATTTGGCTATCATCGCCTATCACTAGCGCGCGAATCACCCCTGCATAGGGCTTTCCAGCCAGTGAATCTGTAATGCGATTACCTATTTTTTCGCGACAATATTCAACCAGATAAGCCGGCCTAATCACAAAATCTTGCAGTTTTTTGTTGCCGCTTTTATTTGAAATCGTACCAGTTGCTCTAATATTTTGCGCCAGCGCCCACGCTTCAAAATCAAAACCATGGGGATTATAAGTACCATGTGGACGCTTTAATTTAACCGAAAATTGCCAGCGCTGACCTGCATGAAAGTCGGTTTTAAAGCTGGCTGAACTTGAAGTATTGAATGTTGAAGCAGACTTAACACTTATTTTGGGGTAAAAAGTTAATGCGATATGGCGCGGTACATTTAAACTTTCATCTTTGGTTAATATTTGCTCAACATCAAAATGAAAGCGCACACCACGCTCAGTTTGTTCAGGCAATGTGGCGACAACGCCTACGATATGAATGCTTTTTTGTTGCCAATTTTTAGGTAATTCGTCGCTTAATCTAATCTGCGCGAAAGTAGCTGCCCAGCAAAAACCGATTGATAATGCGGTTAAGAAAATGAAACAGTGATTGACTAAACGATTGTTTAAATTGAAATATATAGATTGCGGCTTTGCAAACTTGTAAGCCATTAATAGTAAAAATGGAATCAGCCAATACAAAGCACTGGGCAATACCGCTTGCTGCTGAAGCAACCAAGCCCCTAATACAAAGCCAATTGCCGCGATAATCATTAAAACTTTAAAGCGGCGATTACTTAATCAACTAGCGGCTGCAATTTGCCATCTACCAAGCGATATTGCCTTTGCATTTTGGCGGCCAAGCTTAAATCGTGCGTCACCACGACCAAGCTGGTATTTTCTGCTTTATTCATCTCAATTAACAAATCGAATACCAAATTAGCCGTCACGCGGTCTAAATTACCTGTAGGCTCATCGGCCAGTATGCAGGCGGGCTTTGTGACTAATGCTCTGGCAAGTGCCGCGCGTTGGCGTTCACCGCCAGACAATTCGCCTGGCATATGCTCTAAACGATGGCCCAAGCCAACCTTAAGCAAGGTTTCTCTCGCCATGTCCATGGCTTGACTGCTCGGCACGCGCCTAATTAGCAACGGCATCGCTACATTTTCAATGGCGGTAAACTCTGGCAGCAGATGATGAAACTGATACACAAAACCCAAGCTTTGGTTTCGCAATTGGCCTTTTTGCGTTTCGGATAATTGGCTTAAATCTTTGTTTAACAAACTAACAGAGCCGCTGGTTGGCACATCTAGCCCACCTAATAAATGCAGCAAGGTGCTTTTGCCAGAACCTGAAGTGCCAACTATCGCGATTTGTTCGCCTTTATTAACCGTTAAGTCGATACCATTTAAGACGGCGACATCTAAACCTGTATAGATTTTGCTTAAACCATTGCATTGGATAATACTACTCATATCTTAATGCCTCGGCAGGGTTAATTTTTGAGGCTTTATAGCTCGGATAAAGCGTTGCCAGAAGGCTCAATACAAAAGACATCACCACAATGGTCATCACATCTGGCCACTCTACTTTAGAGGGTAAATCGCTAATGTAATAGACATCTTTCGCTAAAAATTGGACTTGGAAAATACGCTCTAGCAAGGGCACAATGGTATCAATATTGAGCGCAATCAGTACACCAAACACCGCGCCCATTAAGGTACCAATCACACCAATTAGCGCGCCTTGAATCATAAAAATGCGCATAATGCTACTTGGGCTAGCACCAAAGGTGCGCATAATGGCAATATCGGCGCGCTTATCAGTGACTGCCATGACCAATGTAGACACGATATTAAACGCCGCTACCGCCACAATTAAAGTCAAGATAATAAACATCACACGTTTTTCGAGCTGCACCGCTTTAAAAAAGTTGGCGTGTTGCTGGGTCCAGTCGGTCACAAAATAGGCGCTGGTCGACTCACTTAAACTGAGCGATAACTTGGCTGACATGGCTGGCGCGTCAAACAAATCATCCAGCTTTAAACGCAAGCCTGACACATTTTCACCCATGCGATACAGCTTGGCGGCATCATCAATATGAATCAGTGCCAAGCCAGCATCGTATTCGTACATGCCGATTTGAAATAAGCCAACCACTTTAAATTGCTTAATGCGTGGCACCACGCCTGTTGGCGTAAATTGGCCTTGCGGGGCTAATAAAACAACCTTCTCACCAATACTAATACCCAGCAATTGCGCCAAATCAGCGCCTAACACAATATTAAATTCACCAGATTTTAAGTCGTCTAAGCTACCCGCTTTCATATGGTTGCCCAAGTCAGCTACTTGATTCTCTAGCTTGGGCAACACACCGCGCACGATTGCGCCTTGTACGCCTTGACCAAAACTCAGCATACCTTGCGCCATC
>JAKFVB010000045.1 GCA_021732405.1 Methylotenera sp. | reverse complement strand
TATCGGTATAAAATATTATAGTATTAATTATATTTTTTTAATCGAATTAATAGCTTACTATTAAATTGTTCGCAAAGTTATTACCTTACAGTCTATTTACATAGGCTATTCATCTCATGCTATACTGGTTTTATGAGTGTGCTAAAAGATAAAATTTTACTAGTTGCAACTGACTTGTTTCACACAAGAGGCATTAATTCTACTGGTGTAGACACGATTGTGGCTGTTGCTGGCACAACCAAAATGACGCTGTATAAATACTTCAATACCAAAGAACAATTGATTATTGAAGTATTACAAAAAAGCCAGCAGGATTTTCAAAGCTGGTTAGATGAAAAACTTAGCTCAAATACCAAAAAGCCAGCTGATAAAATTCAATATTTGTTTGATTACATAGAGGAATGGGTCAATTCCTCTGCCTTTATTGGTGTTGGGTTTATAAAAGCTTCTGCTGAGTTTCCCAATGAAGAAAACGCAATTCACAAACTATCGTCTTTGCAATCACGCGAGTTTAGGCAATTTATTAGCAAATTAGCAACAGACGCCAACATTAAAGACGCTGATGGTTTGGCATTGCAACTTTCATTACTATTTGAAGGTGCCGCTCAGGCAGAGCAAATGAAGCGCGGTTCTGGCGCTATTAAATATGCAAAAAAAGCCGCCAAACTATTAATCGACGGCGCCATTAAGCAATCATAATATTTTAGCAATCGCTTTAAATGATTCCTGACATTGGATTTTACTCAAAACATCACTTGCCTAGCTTAGGCGCACTCTAAGATAATATCGTTTTAAAATATTGGTATTATTATGCACACGCTCATTTGTGGCTCGCTCGCTTTCGACACTATTATGGTGTTTCAAGATCAATTCAAAAATCACATTCTGCCAGACAAAATCCATAAGCTGAGTGTTGCGTTTTATGTGCCAGAAATGCGCCGTGAGTTTGGCGGCACTGCGGGTAACATTGCCTATAACTTGCAATTGTTAGAAGGTAAACCATTGATTATGGCAACGGTTGGCGAGGATTTTGGCAATTACACTAGTTGGCTTAATAAAAACAAACTGAACACTTCGCACATCAAACAAATTGACGGCAGCTTTACCGCGCAGGCTTTTATTACGACCGATATTGATGATAATCAAATCACCGCATTTCACCCAGGTGCGATGGTGGAATCGCATCAAAATAGCGTGAAAGATGTCAAAGATGTAAGTCTGGCAATTATTGCGCCAGATGGACGCGATGGCATGTTTGCGCATGCTAAAGAATGCTTTGAGGCTGGTATTCCGTTTATGTTTGATCCTGGCCAAGGCTTGCCGATGTTTGATGGTAAAGACTTGCTATATTTTATTGAAATGGCGACTTACTTAGCGGTGAACGATTATGAAGCGCAAGTTTTACAGGATAAAACAGGGTTAAGTTTAGACGCGTTGGCGCAAAAAGTAAAAGCGCTGATTGTGACTTTAGGCAGTGGCGGCTCTCATATATATGCAGATGGTCAACGTTTTGAGATTCCATGCGTTATGGCAGAAAAGGTTGTTGACCCAACAGGTTGCGGCGATGCGTATCGTGCTGGCTTATTGTATGGAATTGCTAACGGCTGGGATTGGGTAACTTGTGGTAGATTGGCCTCAACTATGGGCGCAATTAAAATTGCCAGTCGTGGTGGCCAAAACCATAGTCCAACCCGAGTAGAAATTGAAAATGTTTATGCGCAAGCGCTGATATCAGAAGTGTCGGCTGAGCAAGTTGCTTTACAAGAAAAATTAACAGCAAGCCAATTGAATTAGTATGAGTTATAAAGCGTCATACCTATGGTATGCGCAAATTTTTGTAGTGATATTAAGGGAGTAAAAAATGCAAATCTCAAAATTGATAGTAATTGCTTTTCTGTCTATATTAACCGTAGCTTGTGCTAGCTCTAACTCTGGGAGCGTGTATAAGCGTGATGATGCTAGAAAAGTGCAAACCGTCAAAACTGGCGTAGTAGAAAGTGTACGTACTGTTAAATTAGAAGGCACCAAATCGCCAATTGGTACTGTCGCTGGCGGCGCAATTGGCGGCATTGCGGGTAGCTCTGTAGGTGGCGGACGGGGCAGCGCAATTGCTGCAGTTATAGGTGCTGTTGTGGGCGGCCTTGCTGGCTCAGCGGCAGAAGAGGGTATTACCCGTAAAGATGGTCTTGAAATTACAGTTAAGTTAGACGGCGGTTCTCTAATCGCGATTGTACAAGAAGCAGATGAGCAGTTTAGCCCAGGTGACAGAGTGCGTATTGTTGAAAATGCGGACACTTCACGTGTTAGCCACTAAAAGATATGCGCCGTTAATCTAGTGCCTGAATTATGGCTGTCATCATTTAGTCATTTAATTTTCATGATTCATTCATATTAAGCACATAACATCTCTCAAAATACTGGAGAGATGTTATGTTCGACAATAAAACAATTCAACAACTAGCACTACAGCCAAGCAACCAACAAAGAGGCTTAAGCATTAGTTTAGCCCGCAACCCAGCAGAAGTAGCAGAAGCGCAACGCTTACGCTATAAAGTATTTGCAGAAGAAATGGGTGCGCAATTATCAGGCACAGGCGGTTTGGATATTGATGGCTTTGATGAGTTTTGTGAGCATTTACTGGTGCGCGAAACTGTTACACATCAGGTTATCGGTACATATCGTATCTTAAATCCACAAAAAGCCAATGAAGCTGGAGGTTATTATTCCGCAGGCGAATTTGACTTAACGCGTTTATCCCATCTATTTAAAAGCACAGTTGAGGTCGGTCGTGCTTGCGTGCATCAAAACTATCGCAACGGCGGCACCATTACGATGTTGTGGGCTGGCTTAGCCAAGTATATGCAAACACATAATTACGAATATATGATTGGTTGCGGTAGCGTGCCTATTACCGATGGTGGCCATATGGCAGCTAGCTTGTATAACAAGCTAAAAGATGATTATTTATCACCGCCTGAATACCGCGTTTTTCCGCGTACGCCTTTGCCGATTCATGCGCTTAATCAAGATGTACAAGTAGCATGCCCACCTTTAATTAAAGGTTATTTGCGATTAGGCGCTTATATTTGCGGCGAGCCAGCTTGGGATGCCTATTTCAATACGGCCGATATGCTGGTAATGTTACCGTTATCAAAAATTAACGGACGATATGCCTCGCATTTCTTAAAATAATTGCTTCAAGCCAGCTTAATCGCACAAATTTACCGCATTACACGGGTTTTTTTACACACCATCATCGGCTTAATCATCGCATCCATATTTTTACCTTTAATGGCTAAAGATACAAAATTAGCGGTCATTAAGTGGTGGTGTGGTGGCTTATTGCGCGCCTTTCATATCAAGGTAATCACTTTTGGTGAATTACCGCCCCCTTCTACAAAGGGTGTGATGTTTGTAGCCAACCATATCTCTTGGTCAGACATTCATGCTTTAAACAGCAAAATTGCCCTGCGCTTTATTGCCAAATCTGAAATCAGAAGTTGGCCTATATTTGGTTATTTGGTCGAAAAAGCCAATACTTTATTTATTGATAGAAG
Organism: Methylotenera sp.; assembly: GCA_021732405.1. Taxonomy (GTDB): domain Bacteria; phylum Pseudomonadota; class Gammaproteobacteria; order Burkholderiales; family Methylophilaceae; genus Methylotenera_A. Next base: position 17,661 of record JAKFVB010000045.1, on the reverse strand, counting down.
CAAAAAGCAAGAAGCTGGCAAGATCGTAGGCATCACCTCAGCCAGTTTGAAGTCTGGGGACAATTTGTGTTTTTTTCCAGAAGGTACAACGACGGACGGTAAGCAGGTATTGCCGTTTAAAAGCAGCGTTTTACAGGCTGCGATTGTTGCTAATAGTGATATTTGGCCAGTAGCGATTCGTTATGTGAATCTTGACGGCAGTCTTAATACCAACATGGCTTATGCGGGTGAAACCAGCTTAATAGATTCTATGTATGAAGTAATCAAGCAGAAATATGCATGTATAGAACTGCATTTCTTAAAGCCAATTGATACGGCAGGCAAAGATAGACGCCAGTTAACGCAGGCGGCTTATGACGCAATTGTGACTAAGTTAGCGTAATGCTTTATCTCTGACATCATGTTGCACTTGTGTAATTGCACCCGTTTCTATGCAAATCGCACTTAATTGACCGCCCCACAAACAACCCGTATCAAGACTAGTTACATTATGGCGCTGACTCATGCCTAGCGCCGACCAATGCCCACAAAAAATCGTCGTTTGTTTAGATTGCCTATTATCCACATCAAACCAAGGCAAATAGCCAGCAGGAATATCCTGCAGCTCACCTTTGAAGGCAAATTCCATTTCACCTAGTTGGCTACAAATACGCATACGCGTTAATGCATTGGTAATCACCCTCAGTCGTTCTATTCCAGTCAAATCAGCTTGCCATTTATTCGGCTCATTACCATACATATTAGCTAGAAAATCGACGTAGTTATCTGCTTGCAGTGCTACTTCCACTTCAGTTGCATACAAACTTGCCGCCTCAATTGTCCACTGTGGCAGTAGGCCAGCGTGCACCATCGCATAGCGATTTCCATGACTATCAAGGTCTACAACCATAAGCGGCTGATATCGTAACCAAGTGAGCAACTCATCCCTGTCTGGGGCATCGATAATAGTTTGCAAGGTATCGCTTCTATGTGCACGTTTTAATCTATGCGCCACTGCAATCGCATGTAAGTCGTGATTGCCCAGTACAACCTTAATGGATGACTGGTGCTGATAGCACCAGCGTAATACTTCTAGCGAGCCATTACCGCGGTTGATTAAGTCGCCAACCAAGCGCAGCTGATCATGCTTTGGATTGAATGACAGACGCGCTAATAGCGCTTTAAAAGCGTGATAACAGCCTTGAATATCACCGATTGCGTAAGTTGCCATATATTGGTTCAATAAACAAAAAAGCCGCTGATATTAGTTAGCGGCTTTTTTGTTTGTATCTGTGTCGATTAGCTAGCTGGTGCTGGCTCAGCTGCAGGCGCAGCAGCTGGGGTTGCAGCATCGGCAGCTGGAGCAGAAGCTTTAGGCGGCTCAAAATTTGCACCAGAGGCATTTGCCATATGTGCAACTGCATTGGCAATTTCACCATCTGTTAAATCAGGGTTACCACCGCGCGCTGGCATATTACGAATACCTGCAATCGCATGTTGTACCAATGTTTCATAGCCTTGCGCAATACGTGGCGCCCATTGTTCTTTATTACCAATAGTTGGTGCTGCCATTAAACCAGCAGCATGACAAAGCGCGCAAACCGCTTTAGTGACTTCTTCACCACTTTTATCCACATGCGCACCCGTACTTGCTGCCGCCACCTCAACAGTAGCGACTGGCTGAATTGCCTCTTCTACTTTAGCTGAAACTTCTGCGGCAGTTGGCGCTGGTGTTGTAGGAGCCTCAGTTTTACCAAAAAAATGCGCTAATAGTGAAATTAACAAAGTAAACGCTAAAATAGTCCCCGGAATTGCGATAATCAATTGCCAGAAGCTAGAACTTGAATAACTATCATCTTTCTTACTCATTGCTTTTAATCCCTAAATATTAAAAATAATTTAATTATAATTTTGCATAAGCGATTATACCTACTCGCCATCAAGGTTAAAAGCATGCAAGTCCAGATAGCACACAAAAACCTTAAAAGTGACACTTAATTACATACCGACTTAATACAAAATATCTTAATACCACATGCTTTGTTATAATGCGGCACTATAAGCGCCCGTAGCTCAGCTGGATAGAGTGTTGGTTTCCGAAGCCAAAGGTCGTGGGTTCGACTCCCGCCGGGCGCACCAAAAATCTTATATTTTCCAGTAATGGTCTACCAATAATGCGGCAAAAATAAGTGTTAAGTAAAGTATAGAGTACTTGAATGTCGACTTAGCCAAATCATCTGAATATTTTCTATACAAACCAATTACATACCATAAAAATACCGCATTTAATAAAATCGCAGAAACCAAGTAAATCAAACCGCTCATGCCTAATCCATAAGGCATCATTGACACCACAACCAAAATCACGGTGTATAGCAAAATATGCAATAGCGTAAATGCCTCGCCATGCGTCACAGGCAACATTGGCATGCCAACTTTGGCGTATTCCTCACGGCGGTACAAAGCAAGCGCCCAAAAATGCGGTGGCGTCCAAGCAAAAATAATCAAGAACATGATTAGGGATTCTGGCGAAACGGCATTATTGACTGCTGCCCAACCTAATATTGGCGGCATCGCGCCTGATGCGCCACCAATCACGATATTCATGGGTGTGGCTGGCTTTAAAAACACAGTATAGATAACGGCATAACCCACAAAAGTGGCAAATGTTAGCCACATCGTTAATGGATTAACGAATACATATAAAATCAATAAGCCTGTACCGCCTAAAAGGGTGGCAAAAATCGTCGTCTCTGCGTGTGAAACTTGACCAGTCGGCAAAGGCCTGCCGCGTGTGCGCGCCATAACCGCATCGATTTTATGCTCAATTAAACAGTTAAATGCCGCCGCCGCACCAGACGCAAAAGCAACTCCAACTGTTGTAGCCAATAAAAGCGGCCAAGGCACCATGCCAGGTGTTGCCAGGAACATACCAATAATGGCGGTAAACACAATCAACATGGTGACACGTGGTTTACACAGGGCGTAAAAATTCTTAAAACTCGCCACAAAAGCGTGCAAGTGACTCGCTGTGTTTACATTTGATTTAAGACTCAATTCATACTCACTTTATTTCATTTAATGTGGTTGCAAACGCTATGAGCGATCGACTTTGCTGCCTGTGATTTTTGAATTAAAAATCACTAGAATGACGACCAATAAGGCAGCGCCCAGATTATGTCCTACAGCTAATACCAGCGGCAAATGCAACACTAAATTTGCAATACCAAGGCTGATTTGTGCAAATAGCACAGCAATTAATGCCAAGCTAAGGTTTTTTAATTGCGCGTATTTTAAACTATTTAATGCTAAAAAACCCAAATAAATCAAAGTAATGATAGCTCCAACACGATGCGTCCACTGAATAGCCGTCAATGATGCCAGCGTTAAATTGCCGCCATCGGCACTCTGCCCTAATTCGCGCACCATATGAAATGCGTCTTTGAAATCCATGTCTGGCATCCATGCGCCATGGCAGGTAGGGAAGTCGGTGCAAGCTAATGCGGCGTAATTGGTACTTGTCCAGCCACCTAAAAATATCTGCATCAATAAAATCACTAATGCAAAACGAATCAAGTTTCTCGAAGCATTGCTTTGCACAATATCAGATGAATATTGACCCCAGTTTCGATGTGCAATCCAGGTTAACAAACCAAGCGTTGTCATACCGCCCAATAAATGTGCGCTAACGATGACGGGTTTTAATAGCATGGTCACCGTCCACATACCCAGCGCGGCCTGAAACATAATAATGCCCAGCAACGCAGTGGTAAGCCATGGCGATACTTTGATTTGCTTCGGATATTGACGCGCTTTTTTCAATGCCAGAATAAATAGAGCCAACACAACCAAGCCCAATGTACCGGCCAAATAACGGTGAAGCATTTCTTTCCAAGCTTTACCCGTTTCTATAATGCTATTAGGGTATATGGTCTGCGCATTTTGAATAGCCGCTTCGCTTTCTGGCACGGTTAATGTGCCATAGCAACCAGGCCAATCGGGACATCCCAAGCCTGCATCCGTTAAGCGCACATAAGCGCCCAAAACAACCACACACAGGGCCATTATTGCGCCCAACATTGCTAAACGTTTAAACAACATACTATGCCGCCCAAGAGTATCTTAAAAGTCTTGCTAAATCTTTACGAATATCCGCTGCCGCCGTGCTGGCAGGATAACTCATCATGATATGACCCAAAGGGTCAACAAAATACAATCGGTTTGATTGAAAGGCTACTTCGTTCGCGATATTAAATTGCTGACTGAGCTTATCAACATCAACATTAGATTGATTAATGATGTTCAAATCTGGAAAATCTTTTTTAATTGCTGCAACATCTTGAACATGTGTAATCAGCACACGCTGCGTGCGCGGAATGTCTTTATACATCGACACATGGATTTGGCGCATATCTTTTAATTTGGCCATACAGCTAGCCTCACACGCGTCTGAAACGTAAACCATAGTCCACTTCTCAGTCCAAAAATGGCTGCTATCTTTGCCATCACTATTTTTCAAACTAGCTGTCGTTTCAATCAATCGAGGCGGCACCATCAACTCGCCACGGCTTGCGCCTGTAGGCTTAAAGTCGTATTTAAACATCAACACAACCGCAATAATCGGCACCACAAAAAAAGTCAGCATCATCAAAAACACTGCTCGCCCTTTGCGCTGATTGTCTTGATAAGTAGTACTTGTTTGTTCTGTTTGCATAAAACCTCTCACTTTTTCAACTAATCTTTACAGCCTAATTTAATTTCTTAATACTCAAATACAAATAAATAATCAATGTTGCAAACGCAAAACCAAACCATTGATAAGCATATCCCAAGTGCGTGACTATACGGTCAGCTGACATTTCCCAGTTACGCACAAATCCGCCTGCAGGACTATCATTATCCAGCTTTACAATCACTGGTAAAATTTTGATTGGTGCCGTTTTAATATATTTCTGCATATCTAAGTTTTGCCAAACCAACTGCCATGGCAAGCTTTTAATGCCTGCCTGCTCTTTTTCTTTCTCTTCAAGGGTAAATATTTTTTTAGTTGGCAACCATGCCATCCCTTTAATTTTTTGCGTGCCTTTTGGTGTATCGAAAACAGGAATATCTGCGCGTGTTTTATTACCTTGAATCCAGCCGCGATTTACCAAAACGTAGGTGTCAGAATTTTGTATTTTGAGCGGCGTGATGACATGATAGCCAGCCAAACTATTTTCTACTTTATTGTCGATGAGTATTTGAAATGCAGTGTCGTACTCACCATCCACTTCAACTTTTTTAAACTCTAAATGCTCAGAATTAGATATATAGTCTTTTAAGTTTGGGGTCTGATTGGTATTTGCATGCTCAAAATTAGCTTGAATTTTCTGCTTAAGCGCTGCTTTTTCATATTGCCAAAAACCCAGTTTGATAAAAATTGGGATACAGATAATCGTAATCAATGTGCCAAACAGTGTTGGCTTAAATTCTACATTCAGAAATCTAAATTGCATTTATACTAGACCAGTCGCATAATTATTTATTACTTCACCATTCAACTTTACTTGGACAAATTAATGTTTATAAAAATTGCAGTCGTATTGGTATTAATTATTATTTTAGGAAGCTTATTTTCAGCTTTGTTTTTCTTAAATAAAGATAAGTCTGGTAGCGATCGCACTGTTAAAGCACTAACAATGCGTATTGGTTTATCAATCATCTTATTTATTGCGTTAATTATTGCTGCTTATTTTGGAAAGCTAGGTCACGCACTTTAATTTTTACCGTTCAAACAAAAAGGGCGATGCAATGCATCGCCCTTTTTGTTATGTCAAATTACAGCATGTACACGAATATAAATAAACCCAACCATACAACGTCCACAAAGTGCCAGTACCAAGCCACACCTTCAAAGCCAAAGTGATGCTCAGGCGTAAAGTGGCCTTTCATACAGCGGATTAAGATAACAATTAACATCGTTGTACCAAGCAACACGTGAAAACCGTGGAAGCCTGTCAACATAAAGAATGTTGCGCCATATGCGCCGCTACCTAAAGTTAAACCCATTTCGGTGTAAGCTTCATGATATTCCATCGCTTGGCAAGCCAAGAAAGTAATACCTAATAAAACAGTTAATGCCATGCCTATTACTAATTGGTTGCGCTTATTCTTAATCAAGCCCCAATGTGCCCAAGTAATGGTTGCACCAGAACTTAGTAACAAAATAGTATTGATTAAAGGTAAACCGTTCCAGTGCATAGGCTTAAAGTTTGCAGGTGGTACGTACTCGTTACCAAGTACAACTCCGCCTGGACCTAATGATGGCCATGAACTCAAGAAATCCTTGTAAGGTGTAATGTCTGCGTCGTAGCCTGCTAAATCTGGCACAGACAATACACGCATATAGAATAAGGCGCCGAAGAACGCAGCAAAGAAAGCAACTTCAGAACAGATAAAAACAATCATGCCGATACGAAACGATTTATCTTCCCAGCTTTTGTATTGTCCTGTGATGCTTTCAGATATAACCGAACCCATCCATTTAAAGGTCATGGCAATGATAATGGCAGCGCCTAAATACATCATCCACTTACCAAAATGCAGGTTATTCATATTAAAAATGAAACCTGAAGCAAGAGACAACAAACCTACCGATAATATTGAAGGATATATGCTGCCATGCGGAACATAATATTGATTTTCTGAATGTGTTGCCATTCGTTTACTCCCAAGCACCTAAATTAACTACTTAATTATAACGTTGTATCGCTTTGCTGGCGATACAAGCTCCCTTTTATACTTCAATTTTTAATATCAACTTAATATTCATTTCAAGCAATATTAAAATTACTTTTATTTTTTTGTCGCTTCAAAAAAAGAATACGACAAGGTCATTTCACTTACATCTTTTGGTAATGCAGGATCTATAAAGAATCTCAACGGCATTACTTTTGTTTCACCTGGTTTTAAGCTTTGATTTACAAAGCAAAAACATTCTACTTTTTTCAAATAAACCGATGCAATTCCCGGGGTAACACTTGGAATAGCCTGCCCGACTACGACTTGGCCGGTAATATTCTTTGCTTCAAACAATACTGTTTCAATCTTGCCAGGATGTAATGTAATACTGGCTTGCTTAGGGTAAAAATTCCATCCTAAGCCTGGCATAACTGCAGATGTAAACTGTACAGTAACATTTCTGCTGGTATCTACTTTAGCTTTAGTTAGTGTTGATGCTTCATTATTAGTCTTACCATTTAAACCAGTAATACTGCATAAAACATCGTACAAAGGCACTAAGGCAAAAGCAAACAGTAAAGAGCCTGCTGCAACCCATACCATTTTTTTAGCTAACTTAGCATTGGCGCTTTCAAGTTCAGCTTTTGTTTTTGGCTTGAGTGAATCTGTGTTGTCTACAGGTTCCATATAGTGAACATCGATACCACGTACCACACAAGGGCAACTGCCCCAAATATTAACGCTATTTTTTTACTTCTGTTACGCCTTGCTACTTCTTGGTTTTCCATCTATCAAATACTTTCGTTGAATAGAAAAGCCCAAGCATGACTTGGGCTTTTCTGAAAATCATTATTTAATAACTGGTTGCTCTGTGAAGCTATGGTACGGAGGTGGTGATGGTAATGTCCACTCCAAACCTTCTGCACCTTCCCACACTTTGTCAGTTGCTTTTTTTCCACCTTTTACGCATTTGATAATCACGTAAACGAATAACAATTGTGATAAGCCTAGAGCAAACGCTGCAATAGTTGAAATCATATTGAATTCAGCAAATTGCAATGCGTAGTCTGGAATACGGCGTGGCATACCAGCTAAACCAACGAAGAATTGTGGAATAAATGTTAGGTTAAATGAAATCGCCGTTAACCAGAAGTGCCATTTACCCAAAGTTTCGTCGTACATATTACCTGTCATTTTTGGTAACCAGTAATACACGCCAGCCATAATACCCATAATACCGCCAGCAAATAATGTGTAGTGGAAATGCGCCACAACAAAATAGCTGTTATGGTACTGCGCATCAGCAGCAACGTCAGCTAATACTAAGCCTGTTAAACCACCGATACCGAATAATATAATCCAACCCACCGCAAATAACATTGGTGTTTCAAATGTCATTGAGCCTTTCCACATGGTTTTAATCCAGCAGAAGAACAATACGGCCAATGGAAGTGAAATGGCCATGGTGCTGTACATAAAGTAAAGCAAGGCAGGCACTGGCATACCAGCGGTAAAGAAGTGATGCGCCCACACAACTACAGCTAAAGCACCAATCGCCCACAGTGAGTACACTTGTGCTTTGTAGCCATACATTGGTTTACGTGAGAATGTTTGTAGAATTTGTGGAATGAAACCCCATACTGGCAGTAACAAAATATACACTTCTGGGTGACCGAAGAACCAGAATAAGTGTTGGAACATGATTGGGTCACCACCACCAGCCGCATCAAAGAAGTGCGTACCGAAGTGACGATCTGTTAACAACATGGTTACTGCACCAGCTAAAACAGGAATAGTTGCAACTAACAAGAAAGCTGTAATTAACCAGCCCCAAGCAAACATTGGCATTTTCATTAGTGTCATGCCAGGTGCGCGCATATTGAACAAAGTCACAATAATGTTGATAGAACCCATTACTGAAGAAACACCTAACAAGTGGACTGCGAAAATCGCAAAGTCAACACCAATACCACCTTGCACAGACAATGGTGGATAGAATGTCCAACCTGTTGCAATCGCGCCATCACCGATACCGAACAGGGCAAGCGTGAACGGTAAAGTTAGTAGAATTGCTGAAGGCGGCAGTAGCCAGAAACCCCAGTTATTCAATCGCGGCAAGGCCATATCTGGCGCACCAATTTGCAGTGGAATCATCCAGTTAGCAAAACCAGTAGCGGCTGGCATCAAAGCCGCGAAAATCATAATCAATGCATGCACACCGATTAACTGATTGTAAAAATCAGGATTCATTAGCTGTAAGCCTGGCTGGAACAGTTCGGCACGAATGCCTAAAACCATTGCACCACCCACTAAAAACATCACTAAAGAAAAGGTCAAATACATCGTACCAATGTCTTTATGATTCGTTGTTGTCAGCCAACGCATAATTCCCGATGGATGATCATGATGTACTTCATCATGTGCTACCGTTGTTGTACTCATAGCGTTCTCCTAATTACCTTTATTTCAACAAATAATTCAAAAAAATAAACTATTGACGTGCCGCTTTAACTTGCGCTGGCTGCACAATTGGATCAACTGTTGCCGCATTACCAAGCGCCTGGCGCTCATAGGTAATTACCGCAGCAATTTCAGTATCATTTAAAGTTGCTTTCCATGCTGGCATCACGCCTTTACCATTAAGCAAACGATCTAAATGGCTATCTTTTAAGTATTTACCATCAGCACCGAAAATTGGGCCAAGCGCAATTTTACTACCCGTCATTGCTGGGAAAGCTGGTGGCAAACCTGCACCATTCACTTGGTGACATACTGCACAATTTTTCTCGTAAACGCCTTTACCTTGCGCAACTAAATCATCTTTCGTCATTTCTTTAATTTCGCCTGCTTTTGCAATTTCTGCCTTTTTAGCCGCCACCCAAACTTTATACTCTTCCATTGGTACTGCATCTACAACCACTGGCATATAACCGTGGCCTTTACCGCACAGCTCTTTACATTGACCGCGGTAAGTACCCGCTTTATCAACCTGCACCCATGTTTCACGAATAAAACCAGGCACTGCCACGCGTGATGAACCAAATTGTGGAACCCACCAGTTGTGCAATACATCAGAAGCCGTCATTAGAATACGTACTTTTTCGCCTACTGGTAATACCAAGTGGTTATCCACTTCTAATAAATAGTTTTCTTTTTTCTCAGCTACATTGTGTTGCTCATCAGCTGTTGTTGTTAAGTTACTAACAAACTTGATACCTTGCGCTTCACCATCTAAATACTCATATTGCCAGCGCCACTGTGAGCCAGTCACCTTAATTACCATGGTCGCTTTATCACGTGTATCTTCCATCATTACCACGCTGTGGTAAGCTGGAATGCCCATAATCACAAAATCGATCAACAATAAAATAACGAAAGGCACTAATACCCAGAAAATCTCTACTGCGGTTGATGGCGCTTTATCTTCAACAGCTTTGTAACCTTTATTTTTACGATGCGCAAAGATTGAATAAATCATAATTGCTAAAACGACCACGAAAATTACCATAGTAATTAACATAAACTTATTGTGTACATGTAACGTGTCTAACGCCATTGGGGTTACTGGCTCTGGGAAATTCCAACTGTAATCAGCAAAAGCATTGAGCGATGCAAGCATTGCTGCAAAACCTAGCCCAATTTTTTTAAAAACTTGCATAAACCGCTCCAAGACTTATTAATAAATAAACTAATGAATACTTTGTAATTTTTGTTTGAGCTCGCGCGCTAACGTTACCCGCTGCTCATCGTCTATAAAATACTTTCCGAACTCAATTTCCTTACCACGCGAGCTTATAAATAGACCATTCTTACTTGCTAAACTTTTATTATTAATCACATCACGCACATGTACCTGAGTCCAGTAACGCTGAAACTCAGTAATACTTGTTTCTTTAAAGTTTCTTTTTTCTACTATTATTTTGTCATCTTCTATTGCAATACTCTCATAATCGCTTGAGTGTAAATAAATATAGTAAAAAGCATACGCAAAAGCGGCCAACTCGAGGCCAGCAAACGGCAAAACTAGCCAAGCACCAATATGCGTAAACCCAAGTGCAATAACTAACGCAATAATCGCAAGCAACACCATCAATTTTAAACTATTCTCTGGCGAAAGAGAGTTATTTGGCCTTGCAACAATTTTACAATCCATCACTAACAACATAATTATTCAGGAGATTTTAATCCAACCCTTAAAAATACTATTAATATTAATGACTGTTACAACTTGTTACAAGTTCAATAAACTTAGTGCGCCTTTTCAACCATTTCAAACAGACTGTAAGCCGTCTTTTAGATTTGGTGCCGGGAGGGGGAATCGAACCCCCACGTTGTCGCCAACGCGGGATTTTGAGTCCCGTGCGTCTACCAATTCCGCCATCCCGGCATGAGGTATAATGTCAACTTCATTATTATAACAAGTTTTTTCGGAATGCGAACCCAAGATTTTGACTTTTATTTACCTGATACGCTGATTGCACAACACCCTACGAGCACCCGCAACGCAAGCAAGTTACTTTATTTGAATGGTCAATCTGGAGTTTTAGAGGATAAACTATTTGTCGATTTCCCAGATTTTCTACACGCAGGCGATTTGCTGGTTTTTAATGATACTCGCGTGATTAAGGCGCGACTATTTGGCACAAAAACTACTGGCGGCCAAGTTGAAGTTTTAGTCGAGCGTGTATTAGACGATCATCATGTTCTGGCACATATACGTGCATCACGCGCACCCAAAGTTAGTAGCATGCTGCGTTTGGCAAATGCATTTGATGCCAAAGTGATTGGGCGTGATGATGATTTATTTCATGTGCAGTTTTTAGGTGATATTGCTGTATTAGACTTATTAGAGCGCTACGGCGCATTGCCTCTACCGCCATACATTACGCATAATGCAGATGCCCAAGACGATGAACGCTATCAAACAGTTTATGCCAAGCACGCTGGTGCTATAGCAGCACCCACAGCTGGCTTACATTTTGACGAAACAGTATTAAATGCCTTAACAGCAAAGGGCGTGAAAATCGCTTATGTCACGTTGCATGTTGGCGCAGGTACTTTTCAGCCAGTGCGCGTAGATAATATTAAAGACCATAAAATGCACAGCGAGATTTATCATATTTCTGCTGAAACAGTTGCTGCAATCAAAACCGCTAAGCAAGTAGGCAGTAATGTCATCGCCGTTGGTACTACCAGCCTACGCGCATTAGAAAGTGCCGCACAAAAAACATTAAATGAGGGCAAAACTGATGCAATAATTGAAGCAGGTAGCGCCGAAACTTCTATTTTTATCACACCAGGTTTTGATTTTAAAATTGTAGATAAACTTTTAACTAACTTTCATTTACCAAAAAGCACTCTATTGATGTTGGTATCTGCGTTTGCAGGATTTGATGCCATTAAACAAGCTTATGCGCATGCCATACAAAAAGAATACCGATTTTTTAGCTACGGTGATGCAATGTTTCTTGAAAAATCTAGCCATGCAGAAAAGTAAGCGCTTCATAGATGCCTTATGCATGACTTTGAACTAGAATCGTCAACACACAGACTAAGTAACATATTAATTCACAAGTTCGTTTAAACAAGAAAGCACTCTTAACTATGCAGTTGATTAAACCTTTATTGATTGGCAGCCTGATTTTATCTGGCTTTGCCGCAACAAATATAGCGATGGCTGAGGTGTTACCAGAAGCCACAGTCGGCATTAAAATTCCCTTAGTCAAAAAACCAAGTTCGCGCCCGATGACAGTTGCCTATATCCCGGGGTTAAAACATTACTATATTGCAGATGGCGGCTTAGCGCCTTTGGCTACGGAGTATGAAGCTGCCGTATCAAAATCGCAGATTCATGCTTACGATGAAACGGGTAAATTCTTGAATTCTGCCAAACCTGGCTACGATAATCGCTCTATTTATTACAACCCAAACTCTGCCAAATTAGAAACCATTACTTATAACGTATCCAGCGATGTTGGCTTTTCGCCCAATACAGGTATTTATGCGCTGGATGTTGCTGAGAACGGCGAGATTAAAGATAGCTCTAACGAACTGTTTTTGTTTAACCCCGCATTCGGTGATTCGGCCACCATGCCAAGCTACGATGCAGAAAATAATCGCTATTTTGCCAAGCAAGAGCGTGGTAATAAGGTGTTTATCGTTGACCCGAAACAGCGTGAAAAAATTGGTGAAATAACGCTAGATTTTGCCAAGGCAGCCGTATTGCATGATGATATTAGCGACCATTATGTTGCTTACACTGGCATTAAGGGTGAAGAGTTGGTTCTATTAGATGTTGACCACAAAGCGGCACTGATATTTGACTTAACTGGTAAATTTATCGCAAAAAGCGAATTGCCAAAAGACATGAAACTGCGCTCACAAAATCATTTTAACGGCTTGGGCTATGCTAATGATATGTTATTTGTGTACCACGAAAATGAAGGTGAATTTGGTACCTATTACGGCTTTAAAGTCGTTAAATAATTAGCTGTAAAATAAAAAAACCGCATACAAGATGCGGTTTTTTTGTATCTAAATTATGTTTACTTGCCGATTGCACCTGCAAGCTTGCCAGAAGCCATGCCAAATAAAGCACCCAAAATAACAGAAATAATCACTAGCAATACAGGGTTAGTTAAGTTGGTCATGGTTGCATTGCCTGCTGTATTTGCTGTTAAAGCCAAGCCTGCTGTAGCCGCATAACCATATACATTGGCTGGCACCACAGAAAGCAAGTTGATGCTTGCAACGATGACCAAGAAAAACACAGTCACAGCAATAATCACTGGAGCAGCTAACACACCTAAACCACCCAACAGGCCAGAACTGACTAAGTACAAGGCAACGCCAGCGATTACTGCACCATAACTCATGCCGGCAATAGTTTTTTGTAACGCTGCAGAATCAGCTCCTGAATGAAAATAGCAGCCCCACGCAATAAAACCAACCCATACCAACGCTATGCTTGCCAAAGGATTTAATGCTAAAAATGCCCAAACACCACCTAAAACCGCGATACTCACTGCCAATGCTGTTAACTTCGACATACTTTTCTCCCAAAATTAAAAGGTAAAACTCTTATAAAAATAATGTTTTTTGAGTATTACAGCCAATTAATTCAGCGACTTAGAACAAAGCGTTAAAACAAGAACAGTGACAATATGACGACGCTTTTAACCAGCCTCAACCTAATTGACTAGGCGTAGTCTAGACTTATTTTTGTCATGTTGCCAAGTTTTTTTATGTGTTGTAGCAAACAACTGCTAGATTTTGATAGGCTTTTACAAGCAATTTGAGGTGTTACAAGGTAATGAATCAAGTCTTATTCAGTGGGTATTGCCAGTGCTTTTTCCATGCGCCAACCACTAAATTAGGATACTGTGGCTTGCCCAAACTGCCATTATAGCGACCGAGTGCGCGATACAAATCACCACGCTCGATATCTAAATAATGGCGCAAAATCGTACAGCCGTAGCGCAGATTAAGCCGTAGATGAAATAAATTATGCTCTGGATTGCCAATGCTTTTTACCCAGAATGGCATCACCTGCATATAGCCACGCGCGCCCACGCTAGAAAAAGCGTATTTTTTAAAGCCGCTTTCCACTTGAATTAAACCTAAAACCAACTGCGGATCTAAGCCTGCGCGGGTCGCTTCATAATGCACAGACCTTAAAAAATCTTCTCTATAGGCTTGATCTGGCATGCGTTTTTGCAAACGCTGCGACATATCGGCAAGCCAAGCCTGGCCTTCTTCTTGACTGGCAAATATCAATTTAGGCGAGCCCAAATCACTAATCGATTTTTGCATCAAGGCTTTTACAGAGTTTGAAAGCGGCTCTTCGCGCTGATTACCAGCAAAGCAAAGCGATACTGCGCAAAGTAAACTTACGCCTAGCAAATTAACTAAAAATAATTTTTTTAGCATACTCAACTTAATTAGTGAGCAAACCGCTCAAATGATTCACTACGTTTTCTAGCGCAATATTTTGAGCGTCTGCAACACTACGCGATTTATACTCCACCTTGCCTTCTGCCAAACCACGGTCGCCAATCACAATACGATGCGGAATGCCCATTAAATCACTTTCTGCAAACATCACGCCAGGTCGCTCGCCGCGGTCATCCAGCAACACATCAATGCCCGCTTTTACGCAATCTGCATAAAGTTGATTAGCTGTGTTTTTCACTAATTCACTTTTATCCATGCCGATTGGGCAGATAACCAACGCAAACGGCGCCATACTTAATGGGAAAATAATGCCTTTTTCGTCATTGCCCTGCTCAATCGCCGCACCCACAATGCGCGAAACGCCGATGCCGTAACAGCCCATTTCCATCACTTGCGATTGTCCATTTTCGTCCAAAAACGTAGCATTCATGGCTTTTGCATATTTGGTGCGTAGCTGAAAAATATGGCCGACTTCGATACCCCGACACAAACTCAATGTGCCTTTACCATCTGGGCTGGCGTCGCCTTCAATTACATTACGCATATCTGCCACCAAAACCGGTTCTGGCAAATCGCGGCCAAAATTAACCCCGCTTAGGTGATATTTTGGTTTGTTAGCGCCGCAGACAAAATCGCTCATATTGGCTACTGTTTTATCAGCAATTACCGTCACATTTTTACCTACATTGACTGGCCCAATAAAGCCCGGTGGGCAATTTAGGTTAGCGCGGATTTCTTCCTCTGTAGCGAATCTAAACTCGCCTAATACCTTGCCCGCTTTCACTTCATTTAAGCTGTGGTCACCACGGAGCAAAACCAAATAAAACTGTTCTTTTTCGTCTTTTTTCACCATTAAGGCGATCGACTTAACCGTATTTTTGACTGAAATTCCCAATAACTTTGCTACATCTTCACAAGTGGTTTGTTTTGGTGTCTCAACATCAGCCATTGTTTGTTTAGCCGCGGCTCTAGCATTCGCCTCTGGCAAGGCTTCTGCTAATTCCACATTAGCGGCGTAATCCGAATGTTCACAGTAAGCCAACGCATCTTCGCCACTATCGGCTAGCACATGAAACTCTTGTGAGCCATCACCACCAATCGCGCCAGAATCGGCTTTTACGGCGCGAAACTTTAGCCCTAGACGTGTAAATACATTGCTGTAGGCTTGATGCATTTCTGCATAGGTTTTGCTTAACGATTCAAAATTGGTATGAAACGAATACGCATCTTTCATCATAAATTCACGTGCGCGCATCACGCCAAAACGTGGGCGAATCTCATCACGGAATTTAGTTTGAATCTGGTAAAAATTAAGCGGCAATTGTTTGTAACTATTGATTTCGCGGCGCGCAATATCAGTAATCACCTCTTCATGCGTGGGGCCAAAACAAAAATCGCGGTCATGCCTATCTTTAATTTTAAGCATTTGTGGCCCAAATACAGCCCAACGGCCTGTTTCATCCCATAACTCTTTTGGTTGTACCGCAGGCATTAACAGCTCTAGCGCACCCGCTTTATTCATTTCGTCGCGCACAATATTTTCTACTTTGCGTAACACGCGTAAACCTAGCGGCATCCAGCTATATAAGCCGCTACCCAGCTTTTTAATTAAGCCGGCACGCACCATTAATTTATGTGAGATTAACTCAGCATCAGACGGAGCCTCTTTTTGGGTGGCAATAAAAAATTGAGATGCGCGCATGGAAATAGAGTCAAATAAAAATTGAAACCGAATTTTAACGGTAAAAACACATTAAGTCAGTAAACACTTAATGTGTTTGGGTTTGTTTTGATGCGTTTTTCGGGCGGTCAATCGGAGTATCCGCTGGCCTGTAACCCGCTTTCCATTCTTTAAATGGCACAATCACTGGCGGTGCACCGTTATCATAAAACCAGCTATCCACTGCAAAACGTGTGCTGGATTTGCTATCACGGATCACCGCCGTGGAATGCGGCCAGCCGTTAAAAAAGAAATTGCGCGTACGCGTGTCTTCAATTTCGTGCCATTTTATAAAGCCAGCCTGACGCATTAAACGCATATAGGTTGTGGTATTAATGGCTTCGTCATTACAATCTAATTGGCCCGATAAGTGGCCCTCAAAAAAAGTACCGGCTAAATCGTTAGATGTGCCAATTTTTTCGCCAATAATGGTTTCTAGTTGCGCGATACCCTTGGCAATTAACTGACGTTCTTGCTGAGGATTAACGGAGTTAATATCCGAATTAGCAAAAATATCTGCTACTTTTTGCCAGTCGTCGCTTGTTAGTGCCAGGGATTTTACCTCTGCACAGCCGCCGCCATAACACACCTCAAACGCAGATAAACTGGGTGTTTGGCGAAAAATACGCGACATATCGGACAAGTCGGCTTGCGCACTTAACGGTAAAAAAACCATGAAAATGCCAGTAAAAAGCTTACAGCACAATTGGTGCATTCGGTAACTCATTATTATCATCAGCATCTGCAGGATAATGCTTTTGCAATAACTGGCTAATTTCACTTAAACCCTGCAACACGCCTGCTTCAAAATTACCCTGCCTAAATTCAAGCTCCATGGTGTGGCAAATGGCATCCCAACCCTCGTTGCCTACATATTGATGAATGCCACGGTCTGCCACAATTTCAACGTCCCTATCTGCCAGCAATAGATAAATCAATACGCCATTATTTTGCGCAGTATCCCAAATATTAAAGCGGCCAAATAATTCCAAAGCGCGCCTTTTGGGTGTTTTTTTGCGGAGTATTTCTATTGGATGCAAGCAGGCTTCGACCACAAAGCGAATTTCGCCTGCATGCGTTTTTTCACTAGCCTTAATCGCTTTTTCAATACGATTGAGTGCGCTATCTGAAAAATGTTTGCGCACTTGCCAGCTTGCAGGCAAAGCTGCGCTGATTAAGTGTTTAAAAAACCGAATAATTGGGTGTCGACGTTTCATATTTTTCTACCAGTCACCAGAAGCTCCACCGCCGCCAAAATCACCGCCACCGCCGCCCCAGCTACTAGAGCC
>JAKFVB010000031.1 GCA_021732405.1 Methylotenera sp. | reverse complement strand
GCTTAAGCCAATCGCACGAATTTTTCCCTCTTGCACCAACTCACTAAGCGCTTCTAATTGCTGATGAATGCTTTCAAAATGTTTCTGTTGTCCATCTGCATCTAATTCATTGTTTGGATCGAATTGATATTGCCCAAATATCGGCACATTACGTTCTGGCCAATGAATTTGGTATAAATCCAGATAATCAGTCTGCAAACGCTTGAGCGAATCGTGCAATGCGCTGCGAATCGTTTTGCGGTTGAGCGAAAAATCATTGTTGCGTATCCAACTTAACCCTCTGCCAGGCCCAGAAATTTTGCTACCAATAATCAGCTTATCGCGCTTCTGATTTTTGAGCCAAGGTCCAATAATAGTTTCGGTACGGGTAAAGGTTTCTGCCTTTGGCGGCACGGGGTACATTTCTGCGGTATCAATAAAGTTAATGCCGCTGGCAAGCGCAAAATCCAACTGTTCATGCGCCTCTGCCTGCGTGTTCTGGTCGCCAAACGTCATGGTACCCAAACAAATTTTGGATACGTTCAAATCACTTTGGCCTAACTGCACATATTCCATAAGTTAAACAAGCTCCATCAATGCAGTATCTTTTTTTCATCTATCTGAATAGCAATCGGGCTTTGCACTGGCGCAGCCGCTGCCGCATTAATCGCCCAACCTGCCTCTTTTGTGGCCAGTTGCAACATATTGCACATTGCCAAAGTGAGCTCTGGATTTAAATTGATGCGCACCGAAATACCTTCTAAACAAGGCAACTCTAGGCTGAGCTGTTGATTATCAGCGTGAATCAGCATAGCATTCACCGCCAGCATCGCACCATCGTTACGCACTTCTGGGCGCGGCTGATATTCCGTTTTAAAATCCATTTTCTGCAAGGCATCTGCAGCCAGCATTTCTTGCTTAAATTGTTCTACTGCCTGCTCTGGTGGTGTTTCTGCTTGAATGGAATCCGCTGTTGGCAAATGCGCCTCTCCAGTTAGTAAAGACCACAATAGCTGGGTTATGCGGCTGGTTAACCACACCAATAGCTCTGTGTTATCGCTAAGCCCCACGCGGAATAGCAGCCTATCTTGCTCTGCGTTATAGCCTAAATTAATCTGCTGTATGGCTGCCACTTGCTGATGTTCTGATGGCTGGTGTGGTGATGTCACATTAATCTTTCTAAAAATAAGGCTAAATTTTTACGACTGGCTCTTGAAAAAGTCAAACTTAAACGCAACATTAGCAATCAAGGCATGCGAGTGCTAAAATATCGTATTGCCTATGCAATTTTATCAACTTTATACTTTGTTCATATTAAACAAAAGCATAACCCATTAGGAGAAATTGAATGAAAATTCGTCCATTACACGATCGCGTTATTGTAAAACGCTCTGAAGAAGAACGCACAACAGCATCTGGCATCGTTATCCCTGATTCTGCCACAGAAAAACCAGATCAAGGCGTGGTTACAGCAGTGGGCAACGGCAAACGTGATGACAGCGGCAAAATCAATGCGTTAGACGTTAAAGTTGGCGACAAAGTTTTATTCGGCAAATACGCTGGCCAAACCGTTAAGGTAGATGGCGAAGAGTTATTGGTGATGCGCGAAGAAGACATCATGGCGATTGTTGAATAATTTGGTTTAACCAAATCACTTTCCAATTAGAAATTTGAACCAATTTAGGAGTTAATCATGGCAGCAAAAGACGTAAGATTCGGCGATGAAGTCCGCCAAAAAATGACTAATGGCGTAAATATTTTAGCCAATGCAGTGAAAGTAACATTAGGCCCAAAAGGCCGTAACGTAGTATTAGAGCGCTCATACGGCGCTCCAACCATCACTAAAGATGGCGTTTCAGTAGCCAAAGAAATCGAATTAAAAGACAAATTCGAAAACATGGGCGCACAAATGGTAAAAGAAGTCGCTTCAAAAACTTCTGACATCGCGGGTGATGGTACAACAACGGCAACGGTTCTGGCACAAGCGATTATTCGCGAAGGCATGAAATCTGTAGCGGCTGGCATGAACCCAATGGATTTAAAACGCGGTATTGATAAAGCGGTTGCAGCGGCGATTGTTAACTTAAAAGAACAATCAAAACCTTGTACAACTAGCAAAGAAATCGCGCAAGTTGGTTCAATCTCAGCCAACTCTGACGAATCTATCGGCAAAATCATTGCAGACGCAATGGACAAAGTAGGTAAAGAAGGCGTTATTACCGTTGAAGATGGTTCTGGTTTAGAGAGCGAATTAGACGTAGTTGAAGGTATGCAATTCGACCGTGGCTACTTGTCACCATACTTCATCAACAATCAAGAGCGTCAAATTGCATTGTTAGATAACCCCTTCGTGTTATTACACGACAAAAAAATCTCAAACATCCGTGATTTATTACCAACTTTAGAGCAAGTGGCTAAATCTGGTCGTCCATTATTGATCATTGCAGAAGATGTTGATGGCGAAGCACTAGCAACATTGGTTGTAAACAACATTCGTGGCATCTTGAAAACGACTGCAGTGAAAGCACCTGGTTTTGGTGACCGTCGTAAAGCCATGTTAGAAGATATCGCGATTCTTACTGGCGGTACTGTGATTGCTGAAGAAGTGGGCTTGAAACTAGAAACCGTAACGCTTGAAATGTTAGGCCAAGCAAAACGCATTGAAGTGGGTAAAGAAAACACCATTATCATTGACGGCGCTGGCGTTGAAGCGAATATCAAATCACGTATTGCACAAATCAAATCGCAAATCGAAGAATCAAGCAGTGATTACGATAAAGAGAAATTGCAAGAGCGCGTAGCTAAATTAGCAGGCGGCGTTGCAGTGATTAAAGTAGGCGCTACTACTGAGATTGAAATGAAAGAGAAAAAAGCCCGCGTTGAAGATGCATTACATGCTACACGTGCAGCAGTTGAAGAAGGTATTGTTGCTGGCGGCGGCGTTGCATTAATTCGTGCACGCGATGCAATCTCAAAAGTAAAAGGCGACAACTTAGACCAAGAAGCAGGCATTAAAATTGTATTGCGCGCGGTTGAAGAGCCATTACGCCAAATCACTTCTAACGCAGGTGTAGAGCCATCAGTAGTGGTAAACAACGTAGCCGCTGGTAAAGGCAACTACGGTTACAACGCGGCTAACGAAACCTACGGCGATATGATTGAAATGGGTATTTTGGATCCAACAAAAGTAACACGTAGCGCATTGCAAAATGCCGCTTCAGTTGCTGGCTTAATGCTGACGACTGATTGTATGGTAGCTGAACTGCCTAAAGAAGACGCACCAGCTGGTGGTGGTGATATGGGCGGTATGGGTGGCATGGGCGGTATGATGTAATTCCACTCTTCACTTCTTCGGTAATGCGTCGTTGCTTTCATCATTTGCTCCTTGCCGTACTTAACGTACTGTCTGCGTCGCAAATGATTTCACCGCCTAGCCTCACCATCGAATTGAAGCTGGAATGCCCTATGTAGCATTCAAAACAAAACCTCGCTCCGGCGAGGTTTTTTTATTAAAATTCGACTGTTTACTTTAGATTCATAAGGACCCCCATGACAGAAGAACAGTTTGTGCAAGAAATCGCAGCAAAAGTTATTAAAGATGTCCAATTTTGGTCAGCTCTAATTGGGATGGTTGGTGTGTTTATAGGTGCCGTTGTTACCATAGCTGGAAACTTTTTTCTTCACTTATACCAACAAAAAAACCAAAACAAATTAGATGAAGCACGAAAAAAACTGCTTCGCGAAATGCTTGACAATCAAGGCTTCAAAGAAGGAAGGTCTTTTGAAACTCTTTCAAAAGTTACTGGAGCTGAACCTGAAGAGTGTAGACGCTTATTAATCGAAATTGATGCTAGAGGGTTTACATTAAGCGATGGGAGAGAAGGCTGGACATATATAAAGAACCGCCCACTCAATATACGGTGATATCTAACCCATACGTATATAATTATTTCTATGCCCTTTATGAGCCTAAAAAAACCTGGTCAACTTCACCCATCATGGTTAGCAGTCATTGGCGACGAACTGGAAAAGCCATATATGCAGGCATTACGGCATTTTCTGAAAGCCGAAAAAGCGGCTGGTAAGGTGATTTTTCCACCTAGCCCACTGATTTTTAACGCGTTTAATCACACGCCATTTGAACAAGTGCGCGTGGTGATTATTGGGCAAGACCCTTATCATGGACCCAATCAAGCGCATGGGTTAAGTTTTTCTGTTCCGCAAGGCGTTGATTTGCCGCCGTCACTGCAAAATATTTTTAAAGAAATTTCGTCCGATTTAGGCATTAAGATGAGTCGCAATGGTGACTTAACACCTTGGGCAGACCAAGGTGTTTTGCTGTTGAATGCAACGTTGACGGTAGAACAAAGTAACGCAGGTTCACATCAAGGCAAAGGTTGGGAGCAGTTTACCGATGCGGCGATTACCACATTAAATACGTATCGCGAAAATTTAGTGTTTGTATTGTGGGGTAGTTACGCGCAGAAAAAGGGTGCGTTTATTGATGAAAACAAGCATTTAGTGTTGAAATCTGTGCACCCATCGCCTTTGTCAGCGCATCGTGGCTTTTTTGGCAATCGTCAATTCTCTCAAATAAACCAGTATTTAATTCAGCAAAGCCAAGCGCCGATCAATTGGCAAATTTAACTTTTTAGGCTTTTTTATGGGTTAACTTTAGTTTTTACCTGCATTTGAGGGTTAACTTAACACTTAAAACACCTAATAAACCGCTTGCCATCTATTTACAACTTGTTTACACTTTGTACAAGTTAGTTACAAACTAATGCAAGCCAAAAAAAACCCCGATTAAGGGGAATAAATCGGGGTTAAAAGGCCTCATTGTCTAAGGCTTCCGCTCAGGGAGGAAAGAAGCGGAAAGAAAACTAAGCATCAACTTAGCTTTCATGTAGTTTCAGAGGCCTTAAATCTGGGTTAGTTCAGTCTATCTTCGGTTTTTTATCATTTTTTCATCGCCTCTTTCGTAAGCTCACATGCGATAATATTGGCATGCATAATCAAGATTCACTCCTCACTGGCTTAAATAATAAACAACTCGAAGCTGTTACGCTACCGCATCAATCTGCTCTTATTTTGGCAGGTGCTGGTAGCGGAAAAACACGCGTACTCACTACTCGCATTGCTTGGTTGATTCAAACAGGGCAGATTTCGCCAATGGGTTTGATGGCGGTGACGTTTACCAATAAAGCTGCCAAAGAGATGCTAACGCGCTTAACCGCCATGCTGCCGATTAATACGCGCGGCATGTGGGCTGGCACTTTTCATGGTTTGTGTAATCGCCTTTTGCGCGCACATCATCGCGAAGCAGGTTTGCCTTCTACATTTCAAATTTTAGATACCGCAGACCAGTTAAGTAGTATCAAACGCTTGATGAAGTTAATGAATGTGGATGATGAAAAATACGCGCCCAAGCAAGTGCAGGGCTATATTAATAGCTGCAAAGAAGAAGGTTTGCGCGCCAACAAAGTAGATGCTTACGATGGCCACAGCCAAAAGTTGCGTGAGATTTATGAAGAATACGATAAGCAATGTAACCGCGAAGGTGTGGCGGATTTTGCTGAATTATTATTGCGCTGCTACGAATTGCTAAGCCGCGATGAGCGCATTCGTACCCATTACCAAAGCCGCTTTCAATATATTCTGGTAGACGAGTTTCAAGATACCAACCGCTTACAATACCTTTGGCTTAAATTGTTAGCAGGCACTAACAATTGCCTATTTGCAGTGGGTGATGATGACCAATCGATTTACGGTTTTCGCGGTGCGCGTGTGGGCAATATGCGCGACTTTGAAACCGATTTCAATGTACAGAATATCGTTAAGTTAGAAGAGAATTACCGCAGCCATAGCAATATCTTAGATGCTGCCAATGCCATTATTTCGCATAACAAAAACCGTCTGGGCAAAAACTTATGGACTAGCGCCGGCGCTGGTGAACCCGTTAGAATTTATGAAGCCTATAACGATAATGATGAAGCGCAATTTATCGTTGATGAAGTAAAAATGCTGCAAAGTGAAGGCACGCCGCTGGCTGATATGGCACTACTGTATCGCAGCAATGCGCAGTCACGCGCACTGGAACATGCCTTGTTTTCTGCCAACCTGCCCTATCGCGTGTATGGTGGTTTACGCTTTTTTGAACGCGCCGAAGTAAAACATGCGCTGGCTTATATGCGATTGATGGCGAACGCCAATGACGATACGGCGTTGCTGCGCGTGATTAATTTTCCTGCCCGCGGCATAGGCGCACGCAGCCTTGAACAATTGCAAGAAGGCGCGCGCCAAAATGATTGTAGTTTATGGCAAGCGGCTGTTAATAAAGTAGGCAATGGCAAGGCAGGTGGCAAAGGTTTAGAAGGTTTTGTTGCATTAATACGCGAAATGACAGATCAGGCGTATGGCATCACTCTGGCAGAAGTGGCTGAGTTGGCCACCACTTTTTCTGGCTTAAAAGCGCATTATGAAAATGACAAAGACGGTGAAGACCGCATTGAAAACTTAGATGAATTAGTCACAGCAGCCGTTGCCTTCACCAATCAGGCCTTTGGTAACCATAACAATGTGGATGGCGACACTGAGCAAGATTTGATGACGCAGTTTTTAACGCATGCAAGCTTGGAAGCAGGTGACCATCAAGCGACGATTGGTTATGATGCGCTGCAACTGATGACGGTGCATGCGTCTAAAGGCTTGGAATTTAAAGCGGTTTTTATAAGCGGGCTGGAAGAAGGATTATGCCCGCACGAAAATAGTTTAAGCGAAAACAATGGTTTAGAGGAAGAACGCCGCTTGATGTATGTGGCGGTGACGCGCGCGCGCCAGCGTTTATATCTAAGCCATGCGCAAAGTCGTATGCTACACGGACAAGTACGTTATGGGATTCCATCGCGCTTTTTAGATGAGATTCCAGAAGCTTTATTGAAGCGACTTAACAGTAAACCGATAGCAAAATCGGGCAATAACTATGCCGAAAGCTATGCTGCACCTGCCGCCCAAAAGACGAACAATTACCCCTATAAAATTGGCCAAGGTGTGCGCCACAATAAATTTGGTGAAGGCGTGGTAGTGAGCTATGAAGGCAATGCCGCTAACTTAGTGATTAAAATCAACTTTGGTAATAACGGCTTAAAAACTTTGGCGATGGAATACGCTAAATTAGAAAAAATTTAGCCGTTTTTTGAGTGTTAAGTTTTATGCTTTAACTTTATCAACGCCCGCAGCCCTAAAGACATCGCGATAACTCACATATTGAAACGCCAGCATTAAAGTGGTCGCCAATAGCAAGCAGCCAAATACCAATAATGATGTCAGCATTTGGCCGAGCAATGGTACTAAGCTGCCGACAATCCCAACAACAATACCAACTGCCAACATCGCGCCAACAATGCCCGCTGTCAGCAATAACCATGATGCACCTAAGGCAATCATGTATTGCAATGAGCCTGCTATGCTGGATTTAATGGCTTTTACCACGTCATAATTGTTAAACGCAATTAACATAGGCGAAAACCAAGTCGCCATCATCAATGGAATTAGCATTAGGGTTAATTTAAGCAATAAAGGCATCATCGCTTGCATCATCTGCATGGCTTGCGATTCTGTCATTTCGGCTTTGCCTTGCGTAAATTTAAGCAGGCCTTCAATATCGCTATTTAAAATAAAACTCACCACCACGCCATATATTAAGCAGAGCGCACCCAGCGTCATCAACGCAGGAATTTTAGGCTTAATCAATTGAATCACTTCACTCACACTTTGCTGTTTTTGCATATCCGCATTACGGTATAGCGCGATGGCGATTGCCAAAAACACTGGCCATAATAAAATAGAAAAAAACGCAAAAAACTGCAAGCCAGGTACTGATGGCAACATCATAAACAGGCCTACATAAGCCAAACCTAACAGCAGCCATTTACGCGGCGCGGTTTTAAATAATGCCACACTTTCTTTTACCCAGCTGATGCCTGTTTTAGTACGCGATTCTAAGATTGCCATGATGATTTCCTTTGCGCTTAATGGGTTTTAGCCAGCGCAATATGTTGCTGTAATATGCTTTTAAAATGGTTAGGGTCTTTGGTGTGGGTTAATGCGCCATCGGCTGGATAATAAAAATCGTATAAGCGCGATAACCAAAAGCGCAGTGCAGCACGGCGCAGTAATGTGGGCCATAATTGTTGTTCTGCCACTGAAAAGGGTTTTACACGTTGATATTCGGCTAAAAAATGGGTTAACTTTTCATGGTCGATATTACCTAAATCGCTGCCATTATGGTGCAGGCACCACTCATTGACCGCAATCGCCACGTCATATGCCAACACATCGTTACAGGCATAATAAAAATCAATAAAGCCGCCCAATTGCGCATCGTCAAACAATACATTGTCGCGGAATAAATCGCCATGCACCACACCGCGCCGCAAGGCGCTGGTATCAATACTTAATTGGTACGCCAGCTCAGTTTTCAACAATTGCGCATCTGCGCTGAACATTTTTGGCACAACCTGCTCAGCGGTTTTAATAAACCAATCTTGCCCACGCTGGTTATGTCCTTGCTGGGTAAATTGCTGACCCGCTACATGCATATGGGCCAAAGTAGTCGCCACTTGCCCCACTTGTGCTAAATCGGGCGTGGCAATGTCTTTACCCTTAAGGCAACTCACCATTAAGGCTGGCTTGTTTTTGAGTAGATGCAAAGCAACGCCGTTTTTATCCGCAATTGGCGTTGGGCAAAGAATATTGTGTTTTGCTAGATGCGCCATCAAATCCACAAAATAAGGCAGTTCGTCTAGTGTGTTTTTCTCAAAAATAGTGAGTACATAACGGTTATTTTGCGTTAACACAAAATAGTTTGTGTTGGTGATGCCTGCGGCAATGCCTCTTAATTCCACAATTTCATCAAGTTCAAAAT
This sequence comes from Methylotenera sp., assembly GCA_021732405.1. Taxonomy (GTDB): domain Bacteria; phylum Pseudomonadota; class Gammaproteobacteria; order Burkholderiales; family Methylophilaceae; genus Methylotenera_A. The sequence continues at coordinate 13,899 of JAKFVB010000031.1, read as the reverse complement.
CGCGCAACCAAGTGCGTACTTCTTCTAAATTAAGGGTAGTAAAAACAGACATTTCGCTCTACATAAAAAATTAAGAGGGCACTGCCCTCCTAACGCATTATTAAATATGGCTCACTTAAACATGGCAATTTAAAATCTAAAGATAATCCATTTGGGCACACTTAATGGTGGATTTGGCCCAATATTTACCCAGCCACCGTTTGAATCTTCTTTATGCAAATAATACGGCACGCCATGCTCGGGCGTTACTTTCATCATATACATCTCACCATTAATACGATATTCCTCAATGGTTTCAGCGCCTTTTTTACGAATAGTGATTTGTGGTTCAAGCGCAGGATCTTCCAAAGCCTCACCATCTATCACTTTGGGCGGCGGCTGCACTTGCTCTAATAACTCCAAATCATTAGGTTGCGCCGCAAAAATGATGTTCGACGTCAGCAATAATGGCATCGTAAACATCAACAGCGCGGTTAATTTAAGGTTTTGCATTACTGTACTTTTCATTACTGTGCTTTCCATTTTGCCGCCAGTTAAATTAAGTTAATTCATTCTAACAAAAGCCTGTTAAAAAAGCAGGGTAAAACGGCTGTTGCTTATAAATATAGCTGAATTTTGCGCTCAGCAGGCGTTAGCTCAAATCCTGTTAATTCATAATGTTTAAATATCGCCTCAACAATTTGTTTGGGGTCATCAATCATTTGGATCAAATCCATATCTTGTGCTGATGCCATGCCTTCCAGCACCATGGTATTTTTTAGCCAATCCACTAATCCTGCCCAAAAATCTTTACACACCAAAATAATCGGAATTTTGCGCGATTTACCTGTTTGCACCAGCGTAATCGCTTCCATCAATTCATCCAAAGTGCCAAAACCGCCTGGCATCACCACATACGCGCTGGCATATTTGACAAACATTACCTTACGCATAAAAAAGTATTTAAACGTAATATCAATATCCTGAAAACCATTGCCACTTTGCTCAAACGGCAGCTCAATATTCAAGCCCACACTAGGCCCAACACCAGCGAAAGCGCCCTTATTAGCCGCTTCCATAATGCCCGGCCCACCACCAGAAATCACACTAAAACCCGCATCTGACAATAATCGGGCAATTTCTTCGGTTAACTTGTAATAAGGATGTTCTGGCTTAGTGCGCGCGCTACCAAAAATTGACACGGCTGGCGTAATTTCTTTTAACTTTTCGGTCGCGGCAACAAATTCTGCCATAATCTCAAAAGCGTGCCAGGATTCAGTTTCTGTGGTCGCGCCATTGAGCAATTCAGATTCGGTTATTTGTGGTAATTTTTTAATCATTTGATTGACTCAATAAAATTCTGTTTATTAACTAAATATATTATCTCACGCCTATGAAAACGCTACTGCTTGTTGACGGCTCATCTTACCTTTACCGCGCATTTCACGGCTTACCCGATTTGCGCAATAAAGCTAACGAACCCACTGGCGCGATTCGCGGCGTATTAAGCATGCTGCGAAAATTGCACAAAGATTACCCTGCCGATTATAGCGCGTGTGTGTTTGATGCAAAAGGCAAAACCTTTAGAGATGACATTTACCCAGAATACAAAGCCAATCGCCCCAGCATGCCAGATGATTTGCGCAGCCAAGTAGAGCCGCTACATGAGGCGATTAAAGCCATGGGCTGGCCGCTATTAATGGTAGACAATGTAGAAGCTGACGATGTGATTGGTTGCTTGGCCAAACAAGCTGAAAAACAAGGCTTGCGCGTGATTATCAGCACAGGCGATAAAGATATTTCGCAACTGGTGAATGAGCATGTCACCGTGATTAACACGATGCCAAATGCCTTTAGAAAAGGCGATGAAATACTGGATATTGCAGGCGTTGAGGCAAAATTTGGGCTTAAACCAGCATTAATTGTGGATTATTTAACATTAATTGGCGACACGGTTGATAACGTGCCTGGCGTTGAAAAGGTAGGTCCAAAAACGGCTGTGAAATGGCTGCAAGAATACGGCTCGTTAGACAATATTATCGCTAATGCCGATAAATTTGGCGGCGTGGTAGGTGAAAATTTGCGCAAGGCTTTGGATTGGCTACCAACTGGCCGTGAGCTGATTACCATTAAATGCGATTTAGATAGCTTTGAAGGCATGCCTGCAAGTTTTGAATCATTAATGCTGCAAAACCAAGATAAAGCCACATTGGCGGCGCTGTACGACCGCTTTGACTTTAAAACATGGCAGCGCGAATTAGCGACTGAAATGGAAAATAAGGCATCAAAACCCGAAATAGCCAGTGGCGAAACGGGCAATTTGTTCGATTCGCCCAGCAACAAACCAGCACTTAACACTCAAAATCAGTCGAAAAATCCTGCAATTCTTGCAACATCGCCATTTATTGAATATCAAGCGGTTACCACGCGCAATTTTGAAACGATATTAACGAATGATCAGCTCGGCAGCTGGCTGGCAAAATTGCAATCCGCCCCGCTTATTTGTGTGGATACGGAAACCACTTCTTTAGAGCCGATGACAGCCAAGATTGTCGGCTTATCGTTTTCGGTTGAGGCTGGCAGCGGCGCTTATTTGCCACTCACCCATGATTATTTTGATGCGCCAGAACAGCTGAATTTTGCAGAAACGCTGGCTAAAATCAAACCCATTTTAGAAAACCCCGATATTAAAAAAGTTGGCCAAAATCTTAAGTATGATCAACATATTTTAGCCAACCATGGCATTACTTTAAATGGCATTGCGCACGATACTATGTTGCAATCTTACGTATTTGAATCACACAAAACGCATGGAATGGACGCCTTGAGTGAGCGCCATTTGGGTATTACGCCGATTAGTTTTGAACAGGTGGCTGGCAAAGGGGCAAAAGCGGTCAGCTTTAACCAAGTGACGGTAGAAGTGGCCGCCGAATACGCGGCGGAAGATGCCGATATCACACTGCAATTGCATGAAGCCATGTATCCGCAAATTGCCACAGACGCAAAATTAGATTTTATTTACAGCCAGATTGAAATGCCCAGCTCGCAGATTTTATTTACGATTGAGCGCAATGGCGTGCTGATAGACCGCGATATGCTCAATATTCAAAGCAATGAAATCGGCGCAAAATTAGTCGCGCTGGAAAATCAGGCCTATGAATTGGCGGACCAGCCTTTTAATTTGGGCTCACCCAAACAACTACAAGAAATCCTGTTTGATAAACTGGGTATTAAACCCACCAAAAAAACCCCTTCTGGCGCACCTAGTACCGATGAAGATGTATTGCAGGAATTAGCGCTTGACCACCCGCTGCCCAAAGTGTTGCTGGAATATCGCGGTTTGGCAAAATTAAAATCCACTTATACCGACAAACTGCCACGCATGATTAATGCGCAAACTGGCCGCGTGCATACCAGCTATAACCAGGCAGTGGCCATTACTGGCAGGCTAGCCAGCTCAGACCCCAATTTGCAGAATATTCCGGTGCGCAGCGCAGAAGGTCGCCGCATACGCGAAGCGTTTATCGCGCCACAAGGTTCGCATATCGTTTCTGCCGATTATTCACAGATTGAGCTGCGCATTATGGCGCACCTTTCTCAAGATGCCGGCATGCTTGAAGCGTTTGCCAACAATGAAGACATTCACCGTGCCACCGCGGCCGAGATTTTTGGCGTAGAACGCAGCGCCGTGGATAACGAACAACGCCGCTATGCCAAAGTAATTAATTTTGGCTTGATTTACGGCATGAGCGCATTTGGCCTGGCGCAAAACCTAAATATTGAGCGCAGCGCCGCCGCCAGCTATATTGAGCGCTATTTTGCACGCTACCCAGGCGTGCGCGAATACATGCAAAACACCCGCGAAATCGCCAAAGCGCAAGGCTATGTAGAAACCTACTTTGGCCGCCGATTATGGGTGCCAGAAATCAATAGCCCCAACGTACAAAGAAGAAACGGCGCCGAACGCGCTGCCATCAATGCACCTATGCAAGGTACTGCCGCAGATTTGATTAAATTGGCGATGATTGCGGTGGATAAATGGTTAAAAGAAGAAAAACTGAACGGTCATCATTTGAAATCGAAATTGATTATGCAAGTGCATGATGAATTGGTGCTAGAAGTGCCTGATAATGAACTTGAATTGGTCAAAAATAGTCTGCCAACATTAATGCAAAATGTGGCGAAGTTATCGGTGCCGTTGTTAGCGGAAGTGGGTGTAGGTAATAATTGGGAAAGCGCACATTAAATGCGCAAGAATAAATATGCTTCCGATTATAAAAAATATATGCACGTAATTACTAAATGCAACCATGAAGAGCCATCTTTGTTATTAGGTTTAAACTCTAAACTTGATAATTGTGATACCCACTCAATATCTTTAGATATTTGGGATAGAAAAATAAGAGTAAATGCAGTAGATAGATATGGTGCTCTAGTTGGAAAACCAGTTAACAGCAAGCCAAAATCTATACTCGATTTTGCTCACGCTCTTGGCCTGCCAATTGAGTTACTTATCGAACAATTCAGCAATGCAGGCATGCCTAACTTAACTCAAGATATTATAGTTACTGAAAGTCACCAATCAGCTCTTTTGGCACATTTAAGAAAAGCGCATCGTGCAGAACATCCTAGCAAAATACTATTAACAAGGTCAGAAGTCAGAAAAAAAAGAGTTTTACTTTACGAAGATGAAGTTCCTAAAGCTAAAACCCAAGTACTTCTTGAGGAGGTTAATGACGAGCTTTTATTTTACGTAGCACAAAAACCAGAGCTAATTTATCACCTAGGCCATAGAAAGTTTGAAGAGTTAGTTGCTAAACTATTTGCTGATAGAGGTTATGAGGTTAGCTTAACGAAAGCTACTAGAGATGGCGGATATGACATTTTCGCAAAAGTCAAAGATGACTTCAGCGAATTCATCATACTTGCAGAGTGTAAAAAATATAACCCTGAAAATAAAGTGGGTGTAGAAGTTGTAAGAGGTCTTTATGGTGTAACTGAGGCATATAAAGCAAACCAAGGATTAATAATAACCTCTTCATTTTTCAGTAAGGACGCGCACCAAGAGCAAATGAGAATAGGTAATCGAATTGGTTTAAAAGATTACAATAATTTGGTCGATTGGATAAAACCATATTCAAAAGTAAATCCCTAATTACATATGCAAAACTTCGGCATCTATATCATCGGCGATGAAATTCTTTCAGGCAAACGGGAAGATAAGCATCTATCACAAGCGATTCAAATTCTGAAAGCGCGTGGCTTAACGCTGGCTTGGGCGGAGTATTTGGGGGATGACCCAGCGCGGATGATTGCTAGTTTTAAGCGCAGTTTTAGTAGCAATGATATTGTTTTTAGCTTTGGTGGTATTGGCGCTACGCCTGATGATTACACGCGGCAAGCGGCGGCGGATGCGCTTGAGGTGCCGATTGTGCGTCATCAGGCAGCGGTTGCTGAGATTGAGACGCAGTTTGGTGAAGGGGCTTATCCTAAACGGGTTTTAATGGCGGATTTTCCGCAAGGGGCGGAGTTAATTCCTAATCCTGTGAATCGCGTAGCAGGTTTTTCGATTAAGAATCATTACTTTGTGCCAGGCTTTCCTGCCATGGCGCACCCTATGATGGAATGGGTACTGGATACGCATTACAGCGACCTGTTTCACCAGACAGCATACCTAGAACAATCCATTATTATTGAAGATGGCATTGAAAGCCAACTGATTGATTTAATGAACGAAACGCTGAAAAAATACCCAGAAATTAAAATATTTAGCTTGCCTAAATTAAAGCCTAATCGCCAAGTTGAATTGGGCGCGAAAGGTGAGCCAGAGTTGGTTAAAGAAGCGATGCAAGACATTAAATCGGGCGTAAGTAATATCGGTTTTGCATGGGTAGATGGTGCTTAATATCTAATGGAATGCAGACCAAACTGCGGTGCTTGTTGCACAGCGCCATCCATCAATAGCCCAATTCCTGGCATGCCGAATGGCAAGCCTGCTGGGGTTAAATGCGTACAATTACTTAACGACTTTAAATGCGCAATTTTTAATCAGCCCGAGCGACCTGCGTTTTGTGCCAGCCTAAAACCCAGTGAAGAAATGTGCGGCACATCGCGCAATCAGGCGATTATTTGGCTCACCACATTAGAGCAATTAACCTCACCATAAAAACTTAACCCTTTTTTAGGGTTAAGTTTTTACAAAATGACCTGTTATTGCGTCGAAAATATTAAATTATCGGCTTTGGCGTGCAGTTTTTCTGGCGCGGTAATCGGCGTTGAGCAGGCATGGTTCACGCAAATAAATGCCGCTGCTTTGGCTAATGTTGGGTATTGCACATCGGGATTCGGCATTTTACCCTCCGCCTTATCCCACCACTCGATACGGCGATATACCACAGGATATTGCAGGGCTTTTTGATATAGCGCTTGCGCTGCAGCATCCGATTTGCTGCCCACAATCGTGATGTGTGCTGGGTCTGCTGCCAACTCATCCGCCGCCATTAATGGCCCAACCAAATAACGCACGTTATCTGGATTATCTAACGTTATAAGATATTGCATGGCGTGTGATGCGGTTTTTTTATAATCTTGGCTGCCCGTGTAATGTAATAATTTATTCGCCAAACGCGCGATACTCACATTCGCTTCCATCTGCAATAAAGGTTGTTGAAACACGCCTTTGCTGTTTTTAGGGATAGCCGCCGCCGCAAAACCAATAGTGGATTGAAAGTTTTTCTCAATAAAAGCCATGCTTGCACGCGATTTTTCTAGCCATGCTCTATCGCCCGTGGAAATATAAAGCGACAAATAAGCCTCGGCCATTGCTAACGTATCGCCCAAATAAGGCCCTGCGCGGTCTTTTTCGCCATGTTTAAAACCGCCACCGCTAATACTTCTATTAGCTTCTATCCAATTAGCAGCTTTAATCGCACGATTCAATACAAGCTTATCGCCTGTCGCATCGTATAAAGCCGTCAAACCGCGAATTGCCCAGCCGTTTTCGCGCGCGTAACTATTTTTATCAATGCGTGGCATACCCAGCGCGCGACGACCTTTATCATCTAGCGGATAAAATGCATGGCCATCAATTTTGTCACTCACATCGGCATCTTGGCTGGTATAAAACGCACCGTCTGGGCTGCTTAAAAAAGTGCTTAAATAACGCTCAATATCACGTGCCGCTTTTAAATAACGTGGTTCGTTAAACTGCAAATAAGCCAGCGAATACAACTGCAAGTCGTCGGCTTGAAACGACATGATTTTTTCAAAATGCGGTGAATCCCAGCGTCCGCGATCTGAATATTGATAGATGCCACCCCACACTGGGTCTATTAAAGCAATCGCTTTGTCCAAAGTTTCGCGCGCTTTTTTCTCAAACGCTTTATCGCCTTGTCTGGCTTTTATCAGTGCAAACTCAACATTAGGCGCCAAAATAAATTTATGGGTCGTACCCCATCCGCCCACTGGCGCATCGTAACCACGATTCACAGTATTGATAATTTTTTCACGCTGAATAGGACTGAACTCGCGATTACTGCCTGCAACAATCTCTTTAATTGCTACAACCGATGGCCCTGGTGTGGGGTCATCAATCACCGCTTGCAATAAGCTCGCCATACGCTCTGGCGGAATATAGCCACGGCGCTTGACCAACTCGCTACCGTCTGCTTTAAATATCACCGTTGCTGGCCAGCCATAATCTTCATAACGAATCGAAATATCAGGATTTGCATCTTGATCCACACGGATGGCGATATATTTTTGGTTAATTAACTTGACCACAGCAGGGTCGTGATACGTTTTTTCTTCCATCACATGACACCAATGGCACCACACCGCTTCTAAATCTAAAATAAGCAATTTATCTTCGCGCTTAGCCTGCTCAAAGATTTCTTCTGACCATGCATGCCAAGTAATTTTTTCATTTTCTGCCGCTTGAATAGCGTTAACTTGCAACAAAAAGCTAACAAAAATCAATGCAAAATTTGCTTTAAAAATATGGTTAAGTCTTCGTAGCATGGTGCGCTTTCTTTCAATGAATAAGTGATATACGCAAGCGAGCGCTTCATGGATGCAAGGTATTGTTTGTTTAGTCGCAGTAACAAGCGTTTCCTGTCGAAAATAGCCAATAAAGTTCATTCACAGAAGTGCTGATTGCGTATAAAATAGACAACTCTCCGCAAAACAATATCGGCTAAAAAATAAAGCATGCAAATTGGTCATCATATTCTGAAAAACAACTTGGTCGTTGCGCCTATGGCGGGCGTGACCGATAGGCCTTTCCGTCAGCTTTGCAAAAAGCTGGGCGCTGGTTTAGCGGTTTCAGAAATGGTGACATCGAATTCGCTACTTTACGGCAGCGAAAAAACACTACGCCGCGCCAATCATGAAGGCGAAGTAGACCCGATTTCTGTGCAAATTGCAGGATCAGACCCGAAAATGATGGCAGAAGCCGCCAAACATAATGTGGATAACGGTGCGCAGATTATTGATATCAATATGGGCTGCCCAGCTAAGAAAATATGCAATGTAATGGCAGGCAGTGCATTGTTAAAAGATGAGCCGCTGGTTGCGCAAATTTTAAAAGCAGTAGTTGCCGCCGTTGACGTGCCCGTTACTTTAAAAATTCGCACTGGTTGGGATAAAAATAATCGCAACGCGATTGAGATTGCAAAGATGGCGCAGGACATTGGCGTGCAGGCGCTAGCCATGCATGGTCGCACGCGCGCTTGTTTGTATATGGGCGATGCAGAATACGATACGATTGCCGCCGTTAAACAATCGATTCAAATTCCACTCATTGCCAACGGCGACATCACCACGCCAGAAAAAGCCAAGTATGTTTTAGATTACACAGGTGCAGATGCCGTGATGATTGGCCGCGCCGCACAGGGCAGGCCTTGGATTTTCCGCGAAATTGAATACTATTTAAAAACTGGCGAGCATATGCTGCCGCCAACGGTTGAAGAGATTCATACCGTGATGCTGGAGCATCTACATGATTTGTATCGTTTTTATGGTGACTTGGCAGGTATGCGAGTGGCGCGTAAGCATATTTCTTGGTACACCAAAGGCTTGGCAGGCTCTGCCAGCTTTAGACATAATATGAATACATTGCAAACGATAGACCTGCAACTCAACGCGATTAATGATTTTTTTGCTGAGCTTAAAAGCAAGCATGAGCGTTTGGTTTATGCCGATAGCGTTGAAGCTGATGCATTTGAAAAAGTGGAATTGGCTGCCTAATGTCTAACGCTTGCAAACTAACAGACGCTATCAACGAATCGCTAGAAGATTACTTTAAGCATTTGGACGGCCAACCGCCGCACGCCATTTACGATATGGTATTGGGCTGCGTAGAAAAACCGATGCTGGAGTTCATACTCAATAAAGTAGGCGGCAATCAATCAAAGGCGGCCGAAATACTGGGTTTAAACCGCAATACACTACGCAAAAAAATGGCCGAATACCATCTAAGTTAACCTGCAAGTTAACCCGAATTTTTAATCAATTTTTCATCTTAAGAGTTATCAATGGCAGCAATCAAACGTGCACTCATCAGTGTTTCAGACAAACAAGGTGTTTTAGAGTTAGCCCTTGTATTAAGCAAATTGCAGGTAGAAATTTTATCTACTGGCGGCACGGCAAAATTATTACGCGACAATAACTTTGCGGTAATAGAAGTCAGTGATTACACGGGCTTCACCGAAATGCTGGATGGCCGCGTTAAAACGCTGCATCCAAAAGTGCATGGCGGCATTTTAGGCCGTCGCGATTTGCCTGACCATGTGAGCGCCATGCAAATCGCCAATATTCCTAATATCGACATGGTAGTAGTGAATCTGTACCCGTTTGAAGCAACAGTTGCTAAAGCTAATTGCACATTGGAAGATGCGATTGAAAATATCGATATCGGCGGCCCGGCCATGGTGCGCAGTGCTGCTAAAAACTGGAAAGATGTGTCTGTTTTAACGGATTTTAGTCAGTATGCGGATGTTATTGCTGAGCTTGAAAGCAATAGTGGCAGCATCAGTGCAGAAACTAACTTCAAATTATCGATTGCCGCGTTTAACCGCATCAGCAATTACGATGGCGCCATTAGCGATTACTTATCATCGTTTCAAGCCGATGGCACACGCAGCGCTTTTTCTGCGCAAACCAATGGCCGCTTTATTAAGCTGCAAGATTTACGTTATGGCGAAAACCCACATCAACAAGCCGCTTTTTACCGCGATTTATATCCAGCACCAGGCTCATTGGTGACTGCCCAACAATTGCAAGGTAAAGAGCTGAGCTATAACAATATCGCTGATGCAGACGCTGCTTGGGAAACCGTCAAATCATTTACTAACGATACTGCATGCGTTATTGTAAAACACGCCAATCCTTGCGGTGTTGCAGTTGGCGAAAGTGCCTTAGAAGCCTACAGCAAAGCCTTTCAGACAGATCCTACCAGTGCGTTTGGTGGCATTATCGCCTTCAATAGTTTAGTCGATGCTGTAGCGGCTGAAGCCGTGAGCAAGCAATTTGTTGAAGTATTGATTGCGCCAGAATTTACCGATGAAGCCTTAGCGATATTTGCTGCTAAAGCCAATGTGCGCGTATTAAAAATAGCGCTACCTGAAGGTGGAAGTACTCCTTGGGAGCAAGGCCGCAATTCACACGATATTAAACGCGTGGGTTCAGGCATTTTGATTCAAACGGCAGATAATCATGAGATTAGCCAGACTGATTTAAAAATCGTTTCTAAAAAACAACCGACACCACAACAACTAGCCGATATGCTGTTTGCGTGGAATGTGGCGAAATACGTTAAATCCAATGCCATCGTATTCTGCGGCAACGGCATGACCTTGGGCGTGGGCGCTGGCCAAATGAGCCGCGTCGATAGTACCAAAATCGCCGCGATAAAAGCACAGAACGCTGGTTTGACCCTAAAAGATTCAGTGGTCGCATCAGATGCATTTTTCCCGTTCCGCGATGGTATCGATGTATTGGCCGAAGCAGGTGCAAGCTGCGTGATCCAGCCAGGTGGCAGCATGCGCGATGAAGAAGTGATTGCCGCAGCAGATGCACATGGCTTAGTCATGGTGCTGACTGGCATCAGACATTTCAGACATTAACCACAATCGCCAAAGGATAATTCAGCATGAAAGTTTTAGTGATTGGTGGCGGTGGTCGTGAACATGCACTTGCATGGAAAATCGCACAAAACAAGCAAATAAGCCGTGTATTCGTAGCGCCTGGCAATGCGGGCACTGCACTCAATCCTGATATGGTGAATGTGCCGATTTCTAGCGTTGCAGATTTACTGGCCTTTGCGCAAAAAGAGCAAATTACGCTGACTGTAGTTGGCCCAGAAGCACCATTATCGCAAGGCGTGGTTGATACCTTTAGAGCCAATGGCTTAAAGATTTTTGGCCCAACTAAAGCAGCGGCGCAACTGGAATCTAGCAAAGATTTCGCCAAAGCTTTTATGATTCGCCACCATATACCAACAGCCGCTTATGCCACTTTTACCGATGCAAAATTGGCGCACGATTATGTGCAAACCCAAGGCGCGCCGATTGTAATTAAGGCTGATGGTTTAGCCGCAGGTAAAGGTGTCGTCGTCGCCATGAGTAATGATGAAGCGCATGCAGCGATTGACGCCATGCTGTCAGATAACAAGCTAGGTGATGCTGGCGCGCGCGTGGTAATTGAAGAGTTTTTAACAGGTGAAGAAGCCAGCTTTATCGTGATGGTTGATGGCAAAAATATACTGCCATTGGCAACCAGTCAAGACCATAAACGCTTACTTGACAAAGACTTAGGGCCAAATACTGGCGGCATGGGCGCGTACTCCCCAGCGCCCGTCGTCACACCAGAAATTCACGCCAAAGTCATGCGCGAAATTATCCGCCCAACAGTTGAAGGTATGGCCAAAGATGGTATTCCCTATACTGGCTTTTTGTATGCTGGATTGATGATTTCGCCAGACGGCAATGTCAAAACTTTGGAATTTAATTGCCGCATGGGCGACCCAGAAACGCAACCGATTATGTTGCGCTTGAAGTCAGATTTTGTGGCTTTGGCTGTACATGCTGTAAACGGTACTCTGGATAAAGCAGAAACAGAATGGGATAGACGCACTGCGCTTGGCGTGGTGATGGCCTCACACAATTATCCTGATACACCAAGACTGCATGATGAAATCACAGGCTTGCCCAAACTGGGTGATGAAGCGCATGTTTTTCATGCTGGTACGCAATTGGTTGATGGCAAAGTGTTAACTACTGGTGGCCGCGTATTATGTGTGACAGCGCTAGGTGAAACGGTTAAATTTGCGCAGCAACAAGCCTATAAAATAGTGGATGAAATTAAGTTTGATGGCGCTCAATACCGCACCGATATTGGCTACAGAGCTGTTAAAGGCTAAGCAGTAACCATGACACCCAATAACACGGTGAGTACAGATGCAGTATTGCAATATCTGCAAAATCTGCAAAGCAAGATTGTAGAAGCGCTGGAATTAGTCGATGGCAAAACATTTTTACACGATAGCTGGAACCGCCCTGAAGGCGGCGGCGGTACGAGTTGCTTATTAGAAGGCGGTAATGTATTTGAGCGCGCTGGCGTAGGATTTTCACATGTGCTGGGCAGTAAACTACCCCCAGCTGCCACCATCGCGCACCCCGAAGCCGCAGGCCGCGCATGGGAAGCTATGGGCGTTTCATTAGTTTTGCATCCACGCAATCCATATATTCCAACCGTGCATATGAATATTCGTTTTTTTTCTGCAGAAAAAGAAAATGAAGCACCTATTTGGTGGTTTGGTGGTGGAATGGACCTTACTCCCTATTACGGATTTGAAGAGGACTGCACGCATTTTCACCGCACCAATAAATCTGCATTAGACGCTTTTGATTTAAGCTATTACCCACAATTTAAAAAACAATGTGACGAATATTTTTACCTAAAACATCGCAAAGAACCGCGTGGCATTGGCGGTATCTTTTTTGATGATTTTAATGTGTTAAGTTTTGAGCAGAGTTTTGCCTTGCAGCGTTCAGTGGGTGATAGCTTTTTGCAAGCTTATTTGCCAATTTTGCAACGCAGAAAAGATACTCCTTATTCTGAAAACGAGCGCGACTTTCAAGCCTACAGACGCGGTCGCTATGTGGAATTCAACTTGGTTTTTGACCGTGGCACGCTATTTGGCTTGCAATCTAATGGCCGCACGGAATCCATTTTGATGTCCATGCCGCCAATTGTGAAGTGGCGTTATGATTGGAAACCAGAGAAGGATAGCCCTGAAGCCAAGTTGTATACGGATTTTTTAATTGATAGGGAATGGGTCTAAGCACCCAAGCGCTGAATGAATACAATCAATGCATCTAGCCCCATTGTTGAAAATCAAGGGCAGGCTTTATTAGATTTCATTGATGCCAGCCCAAGCCCTTGGCATGCAGTTGAAACAGTTAGCCAGCAATTATTAGCACAAGGTTATCAACAACTATTTGAAACCCAAGTATGGCAATTTGCGCCTTTGGGCAAATATTTTGTGGTGCGTGGTGGCGCTTCTATTATTGCTTTTTCACTGGGCAGCCAGCCACTCGTTGAAACGGGCTTTCGTTTGATCGGTGCGCATACCGATTCACCTGGACTACGCCTAAAACCGCAAGCAGCATTCGGTTCCAGCGGATTAATTCGTATTGGTGTTGAAGTATATGGCGGGCCGATTTTAGCCACCTTTGCTGACCGCGATTTAAGTATTGCTGGCCGTGTGATGGTGAAAAATGGAACCGATATTCAAACGCATTTAATCAAGTTTGAGCAAGCATTGATGCGCCTGCCCAACTTAGCGATTCATATGAACCGCGAAGTGAATGACAAAGGGCTAAAATTCCATAAGCAAGATGAGTTGCCGCTAATATTTGG
>JAKFVB010000006.1 GCA_021732405.1 Methylotenera sp. | reverse complement strand
GCATTGTAATCAATTTACAATTATTTATAGCATTCCATGACAAAACGTTGACAACAGCTTAAGCTAAGCCCTATATTACTTTTGCTACACATTACTCGTTTTATTTTAATTTTAAGGGGAAATCGCAATGAGTATGGCATCGGAATTTAAAGATTTTATTAGTAAAGGTAACGTGATGGACCTAGCGGTAGGTGTCATCATTGGCGCGGCGTTTGGTAAGATTGTGGATTCGCTGGTAAACGACATCATCATGCCAATCGTCGGCAAGATTTTTGGTGGGCTTGATTTTAGTAATATGTATTTCCCGTTGAATGGTCAAGAAATGGGCTTGGCGCTACTTGAGGCTAAAAAAGCGGGCGCAGTGTTGGCTTATGGTAACTTTATTACGGTTGTGTTGAATTTTATTATTTTGGCTTTTGTGATTTTTCAAATGGTGAAAATGGTGAATAAAATGAAAAAAGCAGAACCGCCACCTGCACCAGCAGCTACGCCAGATGACATCGTATTATTGCGTGAGATTCGTGATGCGCTCAAAAAATAAGCATTGAATGCGTATTTGAAATATTAAAAAAGGACGCATAAGCGTCCTTTTTTAATCAAATGTTTGCAATAAGAAATTGTTTACAAATCAGGCTCAGCACTTGGTAAATCGTAGGTTTTATTGGTTTCTAGTGGTTCTGATCCGTCATTATTCATATACACAACTTGCACTACTTTGCCCTCAATAAAATCAAGCTCGGTTGTTTGGTAGTAACTGCCATCAGGTGCGGTATTGATGTTGTGGTAATACCAAATTGAAGCAACGACTTTGCCGCTATTTTTAAGTTTTACATCTTCTGCTTTGGCAGGTTCGCCCAGTTGCGCAATGATTTCTTCTTTAGTGAAGCTGTTAATTGCGTTTGCAAATTCTTTTTCAGTGGTAGGAATTTCTTTTGTCATCGGCGCATCAGGCAGCAAAGGCATGGTTTGCGCATCGTCTGCCATGGTTAAAGGTGACGCTAACATTTGTACAGTTAGTAAAGCAGCCATAACTAGTTTGTTCATAGTCGTATCCCAATTAATTGAAATGATATGAGATTAAATATTACTGTTTAGTTCAACCCAACACATAGAATTGAAAAAGACTTAACGCCTTAATATTACGCCTAATTAAACAGATTCGATAGGGAAAGGCTCTTCAGGCAACACTTCCACCAAAATAGAATGTAAGCGCCTACTATCTGCTCTAAGCACAGACACGCTTAAATTATCAATAACAACTGAATCGCCACGCTTTGGTAAATGACCAAACTTGTTCACCACCAAGCCGCCAATGGTGGAATATTCTTCATCGCTGAATTGCGTACCAACTACTTCGTTAAAGTCTACAATTTCGGTTAAGGCTTTAACGCGGTAATGTCCAAGCGCATCTTGAATGATATTGTCTTCATCTTCATCGTAGTCGTATTCATCTTCGATATCGCCGACAATCTGTTCCAGCACATCTTCAATCGTCACCATGCCTGCCACGCCGCCGTATTCATCCACCACAATGGCAATATGATTACGATTACTACGGAATTCTTTGAGTAAAATATTGAGACGTTTGGATTCTGGAATAAACACCGCAGGGCGTAGCATGTCGCGCACTTCAAAATCTTCACCAGCATAATAGCGTAGTAAATCTTTGGCTAGCAAGATGCCAATCACATCGTTTTTGTCATCTTCAATCACAGGAAAGCGCGAGTGCGCGGTTTCAATCACATGAGGAATAAAAGTTTCGGGCGGGTCGGTGATGTCGATGACATCCATTTGCGAGCGCGGAATCATGATGTCGCGCACTTGCATTTCACTCACTTGTAACACGCCTTCAATCATGGCGAGTGAGTCTGCATCCATTAAATGATTTTCATACGCGCCATGCAACAACTCAACAAGCTGCTCACGATCTTCTGGCTCGCGTAGCAAAAAATGGCTTAGACGTTCTAATAAACTGGGTTTGTTACTGGGCTTACTATTAGTAACTTTGCTGATTGAATTTTCCGACTCACTAGCCATTAAGGCGTCCTACATAACGAGATAGGGGTTAGCATAACCTAATTTGCTTAAAATAGAAATTTCTAAGCTTTCCATTAACTCGGCTTGCGCCTCAATTTCGTGGTCATAGCCATGCAAATGTAGCATGCCATGCACTGTTAAATGCGCATAATGCGCTTCAAGCGATTTTTGCTGAAATTGTGCTTCCGATTCAACAACTGGCGCGCAGATAATAATGTCGCCCATTAAATGTGGCGTTTCCGTCAGCGGAAAAGTCAGCACATTGGTGGCGTAATCTTTGCCGCGATACATGCTATTGAGCTCACGGCCTTCTTGCTCATCTACGATTCTAATGGTGACTTCTGTATCCACATTGAGCGCCATTTTTGCCCATTTGCGAAACTGTTTTTTGCTGGGTAAGTTTGTATGCTCAGTGGCGAATTGAATGGATATTTTTAGATTGGGCATGATTTATAAGGTGGATTAACCGTTTAGATTATATAATTAAATCATGACGCAAAATATGACGATAACAGAATTTCTAGCTCAACCTTTACAAGGCGAACACAGTGGCGCACTAAACGCAATTTTGGACGATATTACTGTCGCGATTAAACAAATTGCGATTGCGATTGATGCTGGCGCGATTGCTGGCAATATGGGCAGCTTGGCTAGTGAAAATGTGCAAGGTGAAGTGCAGAAAACGTTGGACGTGTTAACCAACGATATTTTTATTGAGGCGATTCAAAAAAGCGGTTATGTTGCTGGCATGGTGTCGGAAGAGTTGATTGACCCAGTTAACTTAACGGTTAAAAACGCTCAATATTTGTTGTGTGTTGACCCTTTAGATGGTTCGTCCAACGTCAATGTGAATATTTCTGTGGGTACGATATTTTCACTATTAAAAGCTAAAAACAATCAGCCTGAATTAAACGATTTTCTGCAAGCAGGAACCCAGCAAATCTGCGCTGGCTATGCGATGTATGGCACATCGACTATGCTGGTGTTAACAACTGGTAACGGCGTAAATGGGTTTACTTTAGACAAAGCTAGCAATAACTTTGTATTGACGCATCCAAACATGCAAATCCCGCAAGACACCACTGAGTTTGCCATCAACATGTCCAACTACCGTTTCTGGCAAGAGCCAGTACAACGCTATATTGATGAGTGCCTACAAGGCACAGAAGGTGAGCGCGATAAAGATTTTAATATGCGCTGGGTGGCATCGATGGTGGCGGAAGTGCATCGGATTTTGGTCCGCGGTGGCGTATTTATGTACCCCAGCGATGCTAAAGCGAAAATGGGAAAACTGCGCTTAATGTACGAGGCAAACCCGATGAGCTTTATTGTTGAGCAAGCTGGCGGCGGTTCTAGCACGGGTTTACAGCGCGTGATGGAGGTGAATCCAACAGGCATTCATCAGCGCGTACCGATTATGCTGGGCAGTAAAAATGAGATTGACCGAATCGCCATTTATCATCAGAAAAAATCCAAACGCAAATAAAAGCCTAAATTTCGGGCAAAATAAAGTGTTAAGTTAACGCTCAAAAAATAGTAAAATCAGGTTAATTCGCTGCCTTACAAATCGCAATAAATTCATCTGCAGACAAAGAAGCGCCGCCAACCAAGCCGCCGTCTACATCAGGCATGCTAAACAATTTTTTTGCATTGTCTGCTTTAATGCTGCCGCCATAAACAATGCGTACATGCCCTGCGGCTTCAGAATTGCGCATGGCAATTCGATGTCGAATAAAGGCATGCACAGCCTGCGCTTGTTCGGGCGTGGCGGTTTTGCCCGTGCCAACTGCCCACACTGGCTCGTACGCAAATACCATATTCACTTGCATGGCTGCCGCAAAACTTTGGTCATTCAAAGTGGCCATCACTGCATCCATTTGGCTGGCGACAATTACTTCGGTTAAGCCCGCTTCATGTTCTGCCAGCGTTTCGCCCACGCATAACACAGGTGTTAAGCCCGATTTAACAGAGGCATCGAATCTGGCGGCGGCCGTTAAGTTAGTTTCATTAAACAATACACGCCGCTCAGAGTGGCCCAACAAAACATAAGTGCAACCCAAATCCGTTAACATATGTGCCGCCACCGCGCCTGTAAATGCGCCTTTATCATGCTGATTTACATTTTGCCCGCCCCATGCAATTTTAGTGTTACTTAATAGTTCGCGCGCCTGAAAAAGATAAGGGTTGGGCGGGCATATCACATAATCAGCTTGCTGGTAATCGCTTAGGCCATGAATAACAGCTTGAAGTAAATGTTGATTGCTGGATATATCACCATGCATTTTCCAGTTAGCAATCACAAGTTTGCGGCGATTGATTGATTGCGCGTTCATTTAGCATTCCCGCTTCTAACTACGGCATTCAATTCACCCTTTTTATAACGCTCAGCCATTTTTTCGCAAGAAATCGGTTTGATATTCGCGGCGTGCCCAGCGGAACCAAAAGCCTCATAACGTGCAATACAAATATCTTTCATGGCAACGGTTGCTGCAGTTAAAAACTTTCTGGGGTCGAATTCTTTTTTGTGCTGCTCAAAAAACTGTCGAATCGCGCCGCTGGACGCCATGCGTAAATCGGTATCGATATTTACCTTACGCACGCCGTGTTTGATGCCTTCCACAATTTCCTCCACAGGCACGCCATAAGTTTGCCCCATATCACCGCCGTAAGCGTTGATGATTTTTAGCCATTCTTGCGGTACAGAAGAAGAGCCATGCATCACTAAATGCGTATTGGGAATGAGCGCGTGAATCTCTTTAATACGGTGAATTGCCAATGTTTTGCCAGTAGGCGGCTTAGTGAATTTATAAGCACCATGCGATGTGCCAATCGCGATTGCCAGCGCATCAACTCCTGTTTTATTGACAAAGTCGGCCGCTTCTTCTGGGTCGGTTAATAATTGGGAATGGTCAAGTATGCCTTCGGCGCCAGAGCCGTCTTCTTCACCCGCTAAACCTGTTTCCAGTGAGCCGAGCACGCCTAATTCCGCCTCTACTGAAACACCGATCGCATGCGCGAATTCCACTACTTTTTTTGATACGTCCACATTGTATTGATACGTTGATGGCGTTTTAGCATCTTCCATCAGCGAACCATCCATCATCACACTGGAAAATCCAGAGCGCATCGCTTGAATACAAATCGCTGGCGTGTGCCCGTGATCTTGATGCATCACCACGGGAATATGTGGATAAGATTCAATCGCAGCTAAGACCAGATGCCTTAAAAAAGCTTCACCTGCATATTGCCGCGCACCGGCAGAAGCTTGCAGTATGACGGGGCTGTTTGTCTTATCAGCTGCCTGCATGATTGCATGCACTTGCTCCATATTATTGACATTGAAAGCAGGGATGCCGTAATCGTGTTCAGCTGCGTGATCTAATAATTGACGTAATGAAACAAGTGCCATGTTGTCCTCTATCGGTTTTAAAGGTGAGTGATGTTGTGCATTTTGTGCGCAATACTGTTTCGGGCTGTTTTTAAGCGCATTCATTTTGTTCATGCGCTTAAACGATAATATAACACTTATATCTTATATAAGACATAGCTAAGTTTCACATCATACATAAACTTTATATCGCTAATTTAGTCGCTATAGTGCCATACTACTTACATAGGGATTGTGGACGGTGTGATAAATTTTTAAATAAAACGTTCGAAAGAAGATAATTAAGTAGCTAATTTAATTAAGTATTTTTAAGCTCATACTCTTCATAAGCGTTAATAATTTTTTGCACCAATGGATGGCGTACCACATCAGCCGATAAAAAATGCGTCATGGCAATGCCTTTAACGTCTTTCAAGATTTTTTGCGCTTCTACTAAGCCACTTTTTTGGTGACGCTGCAAATCAATCTGCGTTACATCGCCAGTGATAACCGCCTTAGTCCCAAAGCCGATGCGCGTTAAAAACATCTTCATTTGTTCAGGCGTGGTATTTTGCGCTTCATCCAGAATAATAAAGCTTTGATTCAGCGTTCTGCCGCGCATATAAGCCAATGGCGCGACTTCGATTGCACCGCGCTCAAACATTTTGTTCACCGTATCGTAGCCCGCTAAGTCATATAGCGCGTCATACAAAGGGCGTAAATAAGGGTCAACTTTTTGGTTTAAATCGCCTGGCAAAAAGCCTAACTTTTCGCCAGCTTCCACCGCAGGGCGCACTAAAACGATTCTTTTTACACGGTCGCGTGTCATGGCATCTACCGCGCTGGCCACCGCTAAATAAGTTTTGCCAGTGCCGGCTGGGCCAATACCAAACGTAATATCGTGATCTTGAATTTGTTGCAAATAAGAAACTTGGCGCGGTGTACGGCCATGCAAATCGCCACGGCGCGTCATTAAAACAGGCATCGCTGTGCTAGATACGTCTTCTGGCTTTAATTTATCGATTTCAACCAAGCCTAATTGCACATCTTCTAGCTCAAGCGGTTTTTTGGCGCGCACATAGAAATTTTCAATCATCTGTGCGGCCATTCTGGTGTTGTCTAATTTTCCGCTGATATTAAACGTACCACCACGGCGATTAATATTCACCTCAAGTGCGGTTTCAATCTGCTTAATATTTTCATCCAAAGCGCCACACAGGTTTGCTAGGCGGACGTTGTCTTCAGGTTGTAGCGTAATTTCCATTGATTAGATTGTCTTTTCCACTATCTGGCCTTGTAATCGTTTTGGATTGGATACATCGGTAATTTTAACGTTCACGAAAGTGTTAATTAACGCATTATTTCCGGCAATATCAACCACACGATTATTATCCGTTTTGCCTGCTAGCAAATCGGGATATTTGTGAGAAGCGCCATCTATCAACACACGTTGAATGCTCCCCAACATATTTCGGCTGATGGCGTCGCCTTGTACCTCATTTATCGCCTGTAATTTGCTTAAACGCGCCAATTTAATCTCATACGGCGTGTCATCTTTGATAAATGCCGCTGGCGTGCCTGGGCGTGGGCTGTATAAAAAACTAAAACTGTAATCAAAGCCAACGTCTTGCATCAATTTTACAGTCGCTTCAAAATCAGCCTCCGTTTCGCCAGGAAAGCCGATAATAAAATCCGAAGTAAAGGTAAGGTTGGGGCTTGCCGTTTTTAATTTACGGATAATCGATTTGTATTGCAAACTAGTATAGTTGCGCTTCATCGCCATTAATATGCGGTCAGAACCCGCTTGCACAGGCAAATGCAATTGCACCGCTAATTTCGGCACATTGGCAAAGCAATCAATCAAGCGTTGATTCATTTCATTCGGGTGGCTAGTGGTAAAACGGATGCGCTCTATTTGCGGAATTTCAGCAATGGTTTCAATCAGCATCGCTAAATCCGCTTCAACGCCATCATATTGCGCGCGATAAGCATTGACGTTTTGGCCAAGTAGGGTGATTTCTTTAACGCCTTGCTCTGCCAATTGCACCGCTTCTAACAAAATCGCGTCAAATGGACGCGATACTTCTTCGCCGCGGGTGTAAGGCACTACGCAAAAACTGCAATATTTACTACAACCTTCCATAATGCTTAAAAAAGCCGTCACACCTTCAACGCGCGGCGGTGGTAAATGGTCGAACTTTTCAATTTCGGGGAAAGAAATATCCACTTGCGACAGCCCTGAGGCTTGCGAATTTTTAATCATCTCCGGCAAACGGTGCAAGGTCTGTGGGCCAAATACGACATCGACATAAGGCGCGCGTTTGATGATGTTATCGCCTTCTTGCGAAGCCACGCAGCCACCTACGCCAATCACTAAATTGGGATTTTTTGCTTTCAGCGGAATAAATCGGCCAAGATGGCTGAACACCTTGTCTTCGGCTTTTTCGCGCACGCTGCAAGTGTTGAGCAAAATCACATCGGCGTCTTCTACGGTTTGCGTTTCAATCATGCCGCTATCTGCATTTAGCATATCCGCCATGCGCGATGAATCGTACTCGTTCATCTGGCAGCCAAAGGTTTTGATGAAGACTTTTTTAGGTGAATTAGTAGGTAAAGACATTGTCACATTTTAACGCAAACTGGCTGTTTAATCCGCGCCTAAAATCAGGTATATTTGCGCAGTCTTTTTTGGACTATTTTTACTGTTAACTTCGAGGGATTTACATGAATAAATTAATGACCACAGTATTTGTTTCAACATTTTTAATGGCAGCTCATTCAACTGCTGCGATTGATGAAACCATTCGCTTAAAAGAAACCATTGAAATCAATGCGCCAGCAGATAAAGTATGGGCAAAAATCGGTAATTTTGGTGATATGAGCTGGCATCCAGCCATTGCCAAAACAGAAATCACCAGTGGTAAAGCCGACGAAGTGGGTGCAACGCGTGTGTTAAGTATTAAAGACAACGGCGGCAATGTCAATGAAGTGCTGACTGCGATTGATGTGGCAGGCATGACCATGAAATATGAAATCACCGAAAGCGTGTTGCCAGTACGTGACTACGGCGCAACATTAAAAGTAGAATCAGCAGGCGAGGGCAAAAGTTTGGTGACATGGCGCGCCATGTTTAAACGTAAAGACCCAGCAAATCCAGGCGCAAAAGGCCAAGATGATGCTGCTGCAAAAGAAGCGATTGGCGGCATTTTTAAATCTGGATTAGAGAACTTGAAAAAGATTTCAGAATAATTCGTTTAAATTTTCAGGCTTTTTTAGGTGTTAAGTATGGCCTCAGCGTGTTTGTGCTGGGGCTTTTTTATGTCACTCGTGCCTTTTAATTAAAAAGCTTAGCTTTATTGCAAACAGAGTTCAGTTAAAATAGCAGTAACTTCTCAGGCGATTTATTCATGCAGGCACTTCCTATTTTTTTCAATATTCAACAACGCCATTGTGTCGTGATTGGCGGTGGCGATGTTGCTACGCGTAAAGTGAGCATGCTACTAAAAGCCAGTGCGGCCATCACCCTATATTCGCCAAAAATTTGCCATGAATTGCAAGATTTGGTGGATGCCCAAAAAATTCAATATGTGCAAGCTAATTTTGAGCAAAACCAGCTGACGGGCGCATGTTTGGTGATTGCGGCGACAGATGATGAAGCTGTGAATATCGCCGTTTCGGTCGCGGCAAAAGCGCAGAATATCCCCGTTAATGTCGTCGACGCACCTGACTTATGCACATTTACTATGGGCAGTATTATTGACCGCAGCCCAGTGGTGATTGCGATTTCATCTGAGGGCAATGCGCCTGTGCTAGCACGTTATATTCGCGCCAAAATCGAAACCATGTTGCCCGCCACTTACGGCCGCATCGCCGATATTGCAGGCGAGTTTCGCGACCAAGTCAAAGCCAAATTCGCTACCACGCAAGCCAGACGCATTTTTTGGGAAGGTATATTGCAAGGCAGTTTTGTTGAGCGCGTGTTATCAGGCCAAGAGCAAGCCGCGCGTGAACAATTAGCTGATTTAATTAATGGTGCAGACACAACGAAAAACCAAGGCGAAGTATTTTTAGTGGGAGGCGGCCCAGGTGACCCAGATTTGCTGACTTTTAGAGCGTTAAGATTGATGCAACAATGCGACGTGTGCGTATATGATAAGTTGGTGAGCCCAGAAGTAATGGAATTAGTGCGCCGCGATGCGGAATTGATTTACGTGGGGAAATCGCGCGATCAGCACACCATGCCGCAAGAAGAAATCAACGAATTACTGGCTAAATTGGCCTTGAAAGGCAAACGCGTATTGCGCTTAAAAGGTGGCGACCCGTTTATTTTTGGGCGTGGCGGCGAAGAGATTGAAACACTGATGCAGCATGGCGTACCGTTTCAAGTGGTGCCTGGCATTACTGCGGCCAATGGGGTTTCCAGTTACGCAGGAATCCCTTTAACGCATAGGGATTATGCGCAAGCTTGTCTTTTTATCACAGGACATCTTAAAGCGAATGCCAATAAAGAGTTAACACTCGATTTAGATTGGATTGCGATGAGCCGCCCCCGCCAAACAGTGGTGATTTACATGGGCTTGGTCGGCTTAAAAGAGATTTGCGAAAAATTAATTCAACACGGCGTACCAGCCACAATGCCAGTTGCGGTGGTTCAACAAGGTACGACCCAGCGCCAAAAAGTAGTGACTGCCACACTGGCAGATTTGGCCGAAAAAGTGGCAATGGCCGAAATGAAGCCGCCTTGTTTGACGATTATTGGCGAAGTTGTACAGTTGCGTGAAAAATTAAATTGGTTTGAACCGAACCATTAATCAGTTTTGAATTGGTAAAGTAAGTCTTGCCTCTAAGCCGCCTTGCGGGCGGTTAACCAGTTCTAAACTGCCCCGATGTAATTTGGCGATACGGTTACAAATCGCCAGCCCTAAGCCACTACCACCCTCATTTTTATTGCGCGCACTATCCATTCGTTCAAATGGACGCAGCAGGCGTTCGGCATGCTGCGACGGAATGCCAGGGCCATTATCCAGCACACTAATCACAATTTTTTCAGCAGTAATTTTACTGGCTACTTCTACTTCGCCTTTTGAGTACGCATACGCATTACCAACTAGATTATCTAACAAACGCTGCATAGCCAAAGGGCGTAGGGGAATAAAATAAGTAGAGGTTAATTTGAGCTTTAAATCACGCCCAGCGCGAGCCTGACGCTCAGAAAGTGCTTGTAATAAGGTGTTAATATCCATCATTTTGGTGGGCTCACCCTCTACGCCGCGCACAAAATCTAAAAATTGATGAATGATATTATCCATATCCGCAATGTCTTCAATCATGCCGCTTTTCATGCTGTTGCAACCATCTTCTGGCAGCATTTCGACCGCCAGCCTCAACCTTGCTAGTGGTGTGCGAATATCGTGCGAAACACCAGCCAGCAATAAGGTGCGCTCATTATCTAGACGCACTAAGGATTCTGCCATTTCATTAAAAGTGCGGCTTACTTCGCGCAATTCATCCACGCTGTCTTCAGGCAAACGTGGCGCAGGCTCTCCGT
Organism: Methylotenera sp.; assembly: GCA_021732405.1. GTDB lineage: Bacteria > Pseudomonadota > Gammaproteobacteria > Burkholderiales > Methylophilaceae > Methylotenera_A. The sequence continues at coordinate 12,331 of JAKFVB010000006.1, read as the reverse complement.
TACGCAATCGTTCAGCGGCATGCACCAATAAATTCAACGGGCGATTAATGCGCGCGGCGATAATATATGCGCCTAATAATGATAGTAAGCCAACCACCGCGCCCCAACCAAGCCAGTGCCAAGGAAAAGGCCTATCAACCTGAATTTTTGGAATGACTACCCAATAATCGTCCAACTCCACATTAAAGCTAATCCATAATCCTGGGATACCATAATGATTGACAGTAATAATGGTCTCTACACCTAAGCGCTCACGGATTTTATCTGCAATTAAATTAATAAAAGCATCGTTTGGTAACGGCTCAATATCTTCTAAAAAGTCAGCCGCATACACACGCACGCCTTCGCGGCCTGATAGTTCAGAAAGTAAGGCTAAACGGCGATTTTCGTGAGAGGCGATTAATGAAGCGCGTGTGTAGTTAACAATGGTAACAGCTTGTAATGCAGCAGTTGTGGCGCGTGGTTCGCGGTCAAAATAATCAAAAATCTTGAGTGATGCATAAATGCTCACCGCCAGCAAGATGGCGATAAGCAACATGAGGCGAGAAAGTAATCGGCGTGGTAAAAATCTCAATGCGAAAATTTAAATAACAAGAGAATGAATATGACTTGAATGGTGCAATTTAGTGCGGCGCTTCGCCATCGGGAATAAATACATAACCAAATCCCCACATGGTTTGCAGGTAGCGTGGGTGCGATGGATCAGGCTCTACAATGCGGCGTAAGCGTGATACTTGTACGTCAATGCTACGGTCAAATACATCCAGTTCACGTCCGCGCGCTAATTGCATTAACCTATCGCGCGAAAGTGGTTGACGCGGATGTTCTGTAAATACTTTGAGCAATGCAAATTCGCCACTGGTAATGGTAATTGGCATGCCATTACGGCTTAAACTGCGGCTGGACGGATCAAATACAAACTCACCAAAGGTGAATGTTTCTAATTTTCCTGAGTTCTCAGCTTCTGGATTATGTTCATGGCGGCGCAACACTGCGTTAATGCGAGCTAACAATTCACGCGGATTAAATGGTTTAGGTAAGTAATCATCGGCACCCATTTCCAACCCGATAATGCGATCTACTTCATCGCCTCGCGCCGTTAACATAATAACAGGCGTAGTGAATTTGCTCGCGCGTAAACGGCGGCATATCGCCAAACCATCTTCGCCTGGTAGCATTAAATCTAGCACCAGCAAATCAAACGGCTCATTTGCTAATATGGCATCCATTTCTTTTGAATCTGATACCGTTTTAATGTTAAATCCCTGCTCGGTCAGATAGCGTTGCAGTAGCTCGCGCATACGCATGTCATCATCTACCATTAATATTTTTTTGTTGTTTTCAGCCATTATCTACACTTTCAGTATGATTGAATAAGCAACTTAGCGTCACTAATTATCTAGTATATGTTTTAAGGATAAATAAATCTAGAATTGTGAAAACTTTTCGCTAATTAATAGCGTCTATATAAGAGAAAACAGTGTTGTTACAAATAGTTACAATTATTCAATTTTATGAAACATTGCATTAACAATGTTCATTCAAGATTGCAAATCTTTGGTGGTCAGTCAATTTTTCTAAACAAAACAACAACATTAGAAAGAACGAGAATTCATTAAACAATGGTTTTAAACGTACATTATCTAACGCCCGCTTTAACCCTACTTGCGCTGTTTAGCAATCTGGTCGTTGCTCCAGTGCTAGCGGGTGGAAAAAATGCTTTGGTGAGCGATGATAAAACGTTCTTAGAGCAAATTGATGAAAGTGGTTTAGAAAAAACACTGGAATACAATTTTAGTCCTGATGACAGGGCTAGGCTGCGTAAAGCTTTGGCTGACTATGCTAAATCAACAGACCCCGAACACGCGCAAATTGAGCAAAAACGCAAAGCCATGAAAGAAAGCGTTGAGGCTCGATTTAATGAGTGTAATAAAGATAGTGACGACTCGATTGACCGCGAAGAAGCGACTTTATGTTTGCCACAAATCGCACGCCATTTTAATTTTGTAGATGTTGACGAAAATAATGTCATTACACTAGAAGAGTTAGAGTTGGCTCAAGCAAAATCTATAGAGCGTCAAAAAGCAGCAGAAGCAAAAATGGAAGCACAGAAAATTTTAGAAGCAGAAGCAGAAATTAAGAACAAAAGTAAGTCTCGGAATAACAAAGAAGCTTCAAACATTCGCAAGCGTCCTATCTAATCAGTCATTTTTAATCATTAATTCGAGTTAAGTCGTTCGACTTTCATTAAAGTTAACAGCATTTATTGCTTAACTTTTTAAACTAAACTAATTGTTTCAATATCGCTCCTACCAAATACGATTGATAAACCTTACTAATTAGGTTAAAAGTATTGGTATGATGCCCACGCAAGATACAACATCCACCCAGCAAGCATTTTCTGTCGAAATAATTACCAGTATCAACGAAATTGCGCCTGTTGATTGGGATGCACTCACAGATGGCACGCCCTTGATTAGTCATGCTTTCTTGAGCGCGCTTGAAAATTCGGGTTCGGTTGGGCAGGGTACCGGCTGGATGCCACATCCACTTATCGTTAAGCAAAACAATTGTTTAGTGGGCGCAATGCCGCTGTATTTAAAAAATCATTCATACGGCGAGTATGTGTTTGATTGGGCATGGGCAGACGCTTATCAGCGTAGTGGGTTTAATTATTATCCAAAGCTATTATCCGCCATTCCATTTTCACCTATCACCAGCAGTCGTTTGCTCAGTCATCAGTCACTAGAGAGTCAGTCAGAAGTACAGCTATTGATGATTGAAGCATTAGAAAATATGCTACATCAACACCAGTTATCCAGTGCACATGTCTTGTTTCCAGATGAGCAAAGTGCGAAACAATTAGCATTAGCTAGCTGGCTTAAACGCACTGGTGTGCAGTTCAGGTGGCAAAATAAAAACTATCAAAATTTTGAAGATTTCTTAGCGACTTTAAGCCATGATAAGCGCAAGAAAATTCATCAAGAGCGCAAAAAAATAGCGCAGGCGGGTGTGGTATGCAGGCAAATAAAAGGTACTGAGGCGACTACAGATGACTGGGACTTTTTCTATCAGTGTTACAGCAACACCTATCGCGAGCATCACTCTACACCTTATTTAACACAGCAATTTTTTCATCAAATCGGCAAAAGCATGCCGCAAAACATCTTATTGATTGTGGCGGAAATAGAGGGTAAGCCAGTTGCCAGTACGCTGAATATTTATAATCAACATACCTTATATGGCCGCTATTGGGGCGCCGTACAGTTTGTATCAGGCCTGCATTTTGAGTTGTGCTATTACCAGGCGCAGCAATTTTGTATAGCAGAAAATATTACTTATTTTGAAGGCGGTGCGCAGGGTGAGCACAAATTAGCGCGCGGGTTTGAGCCGCGGCCTACTTGTTCATATCATAAAATCGCGCATCCAGATTTTGAATCAGCCATTCAGCAGTTTTTAAACAGGGAAGTTGAGGGTATTGCCGCCTACACCAGTGAGCTAGAAGACCGTGCGCCTTTTAAAGCTATCTAGCGCAAGGCTGTGTAACGATTACCAAGCAATACATTTGCCATCAAACGCAATAAACTGGCCTGTATTTTCCAAGCTTAAATTTTCAATCACACTGCGCAAACCCCTTACGCTGGTTTGTGCATTGATCAAGCCGTTTGGCCCGCCCATGTCCGTTTGTACCCAGCCAGGGTGCAATGTCACAAAGCTAATGCCATAAGGCTTTAAATCAATCGATAAACTTTTCATCACCATATTGACCGCCGTTTTACTGCTACGGTAAATATAACTTTCGCCGCTGCTATTGTCATCAATGCTGCCCATTTTGCTAGAAAGCGTGGCGATTTTTTTAAGCTGACTTTTAGCTACATGCTGCACAAACGCCTCTGACATTTTGAGTGAAGCCATGGCGTTAATTTTAAATGCATCTGCCCAATCATCATAATTAGTGTCACCAAAAGTGCTATCAGGGTAAACGCCTGCATTATTAATTAACACATCAATTGGCTGATTTTTTAACTGTAAAGCCAACGTATCAATTCGCTTAAAGTCACCTACATCCAAAGCTAAGATTTGCAAATTGTCATGCTCTGCGGCGAATGACTTTAACTCATGAGCGCTTTCAATGTTACGGCAACAAGCCAGCACATTCCAGCCATCAGCCGCGTATTGCTTGGCGAACTCAAGACCTAAGCCGCGGTTGGCACCTGTAATTAATACCTGATAAGCACTCATAAAATTCCCTCCATTAAACTGGTTAAGTACGATTCAATTATTTTAGCTGGTTTTATATAAGGCTAACCGCAAAAGTTAAAAGTCCTGCCCATTTACGCAAAATCATTAGGCATGTTTACGCCAAGCACATAGAGTAGATTTTAAAGTGGAGCGCATAATGCAACACATGAAGCGAATCATTATGAAACGCCAAACTTTAAAGGAAATTATCATGTGGACAACACCAGCAGCTACAGAAATGCGTTTTGGCTTTGAAGTAACAATGTACGTAATGAACAAGTAATTAGCTTTAAGCTACCTAGCTTAATAGCTAGATGCCAAAAGACGAAAAGCCCAGTGAGCAATCGCTGGGCTTTTTTATTGGTAATAATTAATGAACATTCTGCTTATTTAAATATCTATTAAAAGTCGCAAATTGCTTAGCCTCATATGAAAAAACTTAAAATCACACTATTAGCACTCTCTTTAATCTGCATGAATTTCAGCGCATACGCCCAAACTTTTTTTGAAAAAACTTTCACAGGAAAATATACCGAACAATTTATTAACGGCGGCCCGAAATACGAAGTGAATATTCAAAATGGCAAAAAACAAGGCCTAGAAATCTTCTGGTACGAAAGCGGCCGCATTAAAATTCAAACTAATTACGCAGACGATAAAGAAGACGGCGTTTGGAATCAGTGGTACGAAAATGGCCAAATGAAGCTAGAGGCGCATTACAAAGGCGGACATGAGCATGGCAGCTTTAAGCAATGGTACGAAAATGGACAACAACGCGCACAATCAAACTTTGTGGACGGAAAAAAAGAGGGTGCGGAGTATATGTGGGATAAAGATGGAAAACTAAAATCGGAATTGCACTACAAAGATGGGCAAGTAACCAACAAGCCTAGCAATTAAAATATTTTATTAAGTAAAATCATTAGGCGTATTTACGCCAAGCACATAGAGTAGTTTTCAAGTAGGCGCGCATAATGTGAAACATGAAGCGAATCATTATGAGACGCCAAACTTTAAAGGAAATTATCATGTGGACAACACCAGCAGCTACAGAAATGCGTTTTGGCTTTGAAGTAACAATGTACGTAATGAACAAGTAAGCTTTATTATTAAACAAAAAAGCCCGCCAATTGCGGGCTTTTTTGTTTTTTGAACCAATTTTTAAACTTGGTACTAAAAAAGTATGGGTGCCAAAACCAATAACAAACCAAGCATAGAAATTAGCCAAACAATCGTTCTAAAAACTGGCACACCAAACGCATACAGCGGAAAGTACACCACCCTAGCAATTAAATACAATAGCGATCCCCAATAGCTGTAAACGCTAAACGATTGCGTAACTGCCACAATTAATACAGCCGCCGCAAACAATGGAAATGTTTCAAAAAAATTAGCTTGAGCCCTAAATAACCTATCTGCAAAAGTACTTAATGCAGGGTTTACACCATCACGTGCGCTCGTATTCCATTTTGTTCCAAATTCTTTAGTGCGCATATGACCAGCCACTAAAATATGTGCCAAGCCTAAAACAACCGCCCACGCTAAGCAGATTAGTTCTATTGTCATGCTGGATTCCTTTTTAAGATTAAGTTGTTTAGATTTCAGTTAACTAATTCAACTTAGCTAGATTAACTTAAAAAACTTTGTTTAAAAATATCTTTTACTCAGCCTATATGCTGAGCCTCAAGGCTGAGTTGGCAAATTGCATGTGGTAAAGATAACGGGCGAAAGAGGGACTTGAACCCTCGACCCCAGGATTATGAATCCCATCACACCCCAATATAGAGTAATCTAGTTAAATGTAGATAAATACATTTAGACAATATAAACAATTAGTTAGGTTGCAAAATAAGTTTTTTTAAGTTTTTAATTATCTTAATAATTTATTTTACTGCTAACATTTGTCTACATTTTGTCTACACTGTTAAGACTTGCCACTAAGACTATTTTAAATGGAAAAACCAATAGCACCTAACACTGGGTTCAGTAATAATTTTATTAAAGGACTTACTCCCCCCGCAAAAGATAGATACTACGTTTTTGAAGGCAGGGATGGGTTGGGGATCCGTGTAACAGTATCGGGTACTAAAACATTTGTTAAAAGCTATCGGTTTAATGATAAAAAAAAACTCATGACAATTGGCAGATACCCAGCAATAACATTAAGTGAAGCTAGAGAAGCTGTCTTAGAGGCAAAAAATCTATTAGTGCGAGGTATCGATCCTGCGCTGATAGTAAAAATCAAAAAAAATAAGAAATTAGTTGAAGCGGAATTAACGTTTGGTGACTTGGCCGACAAATATTTAGATAGTAAAACAGAAATAGCTAAATCAACTGTTGATACGTATCGTGACTGTTTATATAACTACATATTTCCCAGCAAAAAACCATTAAGAAAAGACGGTAAAGAATATTCTGGTTTCGATTACGCAGATTGGACTAACTACCCGGCTGCTGATGTAACCAAAGAGGATATTCGATCAATATTAAAAGTAATTGTCGATAATGGTATCGGACGCAGGGCTAATTTAACCCTAACTGTTATTAAGCAAGTATTTAAATTTGGAATTACTGAACTGGATTTAGAAAAAGACCCGACAGCAGGAGTTATAGACCCGGCAAAAAAATCTAGAGGTTCAAGATTTCTGGCAGAAAATGAAATAGCTAAGTTTTGGAATGGTTTGCTTAAAATTAGAAGCCATAAAACAGTTTTAATGCTGAGGTTAATACTTTTACTTGGACGCAGAGAAACTGAAGTTTGTGGGGCTCAATGGAAAGAATTTGATTTAGACAAAGGAGAGTGGTTTATCCCGACCGAAAGAAATCAAAATGGAACTATCGTAAGCTCTGGGCTGAAGGTCCACAATAGCAATAAACACTTAGTTGATGGTTTGATGGTGCCATTACCGAATTTTGCTGTTGAAATGCTTCGCAAATATAAAGAAGAAAAGTTTAAAACTCCACTCTTACACGTTTTCCCCTCGGAATATGAAATTCGCGCGCCGCAAGATTACAAATCACTGTCCCGTGCTCTTTCAAGAAACCACGAAATAATGGGTCTTGAAACACCAGTGAAACCATCAGACTTAAGGCGGACAGCTAAAACCCACCTTGCTAGACTTGAAGTACCTCAACATATTAGAGATAAAATCACAGGCCATTCAGTAGGTTCTCGTATTGAACAGACATATAACAGATATGATGATTTACCGGCTAAAAGGGCAGCATTAGAAAAATGGTCAAGTGAAATTCAGCGATTAGTAGCATCAGCCTCAATAAATACTAAATAGTTTTAAATACGTTTAATTAAATTATTCTAATGGGTAACTCATTTTTATATTGACATATAATATAGCATAGTGTATTATATTTCTTAGTTAAGTGATTCATATCAATTTACTGTTAAGTACTTCATTTAAAGTTTTTATACATTTGGTCTAAGGAGTTAAGTCATGCAAGATGAAATTACATTCGAAAGCTTTATGGGTTGGGATGAAATTGTAAAATTTACAGGGTTCAGTGTAAGTAAAATTTACGCATGGATAAAAAAAGGATCATTTCCTAAACCTTATTACACTAAGAATGGTGATTTTCTTGGCTGGACAAAGCCACAAATATTCACATGGCAACGTTCTTTGCTAGAAGAAAAAGTAGCTTAATTTTTGATTTTAAGTGCTACATTATATGTCATTACTATGATAAATTTGGAGTCCATATGGGATTAGATTTAAACTTCAAAAAAATGAACATAGAGCAATGCTTCAAAACGAAACCTGAGCCTCTGGACTTTGTATTGCCAGGCTTCGTAGCAGCAACTGTTGGTTGCCTCGCTGCTGCAGGATCAACTGGGAAAAGCTTCGCTGCACTCGAAATTGCAATGGGCATATCTTGTAATGATGCTGATAAAAAGTTGCTTAATATGAACATAAAGAAAGAAGGACCCGTCGCTATTTTCAATGCCGAAGATCCGGCAACAGTTATTCATGAAAGACTGCATTCAATATCCACTCATTTATCTACTCTAACTAGAGAAAGAATGTATTCAAATTTAGAAATTTACCCATTAGTCGGTATGCAGGCTGACATCATGAATGAGGACTGGCAAAAATTCATATTAAAAAAAGCTGAAGGTAAGCGCTTATTAGTATTTGATACTTTCACACGCTGGCATCGTTTGGACGAAAACAGCAATGGCCAAATGAGTCAAGTCATCGGTGTTTTAGAAATGATTGCTACCAAAAGTGGCGCAGCAATACTTTTCTTACACCACACCGGCAAAAGTGCTGCTCTAAATGGTGAGCAGGATAAACAACAGTCCACGCGTGGGGCATCTGCAATCGTCGATAATTGCAGATGGCAAGCATTTATGCAAACAATGAGTGAAGACGAAGCCAAGAAGCATTCTGTAGCTCTGGACGACCGAAAAATGTATGTTCAGATTGGAGGTAATAAAGAAAATTATGGTTCGCCGACAATTGCCAAATGGCTAAGAAGAGGCGAGGGTGGTGTTTTACTAACAGCGAACATTACATCGCTCTTTCAAGGAAAGGCTATATCAATCACTAAACCAAGCAAGTATAAAGTTAGAAAGTAGGTGTTGTCGTGACAACAGATAATAATGAAATTACAATACCTACCAGTACAGCAATTATGGCTAGAATACCAATTTTTGAACCTACGATAAAAGCAAAATATGCTGAAAACATAACTCATGATGAAAACGGCGTGAAACTTACTAAAGATATAACTAGAGTGGTTGATGAAACTGAACGTGTTGTCGAAAACGTTTATGGCACTGCAACCATTACAGGAAGGCTCGGACAAAACCATGCGAATTTGCTTGAATCCATTATGTACAACATTAGCGATATTCTTGCATGTGATGAATCATCAATGTTAGTTACAGTTGATCCATACAAAATTAGGATGAGCATGGGTGGTGGGAAAAAATTTAGTCATGCCGAGCTTGATATATTGGTAAAAGAATTAATGGGGGTTGTTGTTGATATTAAATTTAATGACTTTAGAGTAAGAGGTCATTTAATCGATTCAATAATTAATGACGAAAAAAATATTGATAATAGGTTGTCAAACTTAATTCCAGGTGGCAATCAGAAAAGGTCGCTTTGGATAGTTAAAGTTGGCGTTGCATATATGCAAATTATGAAACACGACAATATTAAAATAAATAGAGATCCAAAACTTATAGCTAACTTGAAAAAAGGCGTTTCTCAAGCTGTTGCACGATTTTGTTCAACACATAGCAACACACCAAACGGAGGTTGGATACTTGACAACATGATTGAGTGCGTTGGAGCTGTAAAAAAAGATGAATACGGTAAATTTGATAATATAACTTTAAGAAATCGACGCCGTGATATAAGAGATGACAAAGAAGGAATGGTTAAATGCGGTATTATTTTAGAGGGTGATAGACTATTTTTGAAAAACAGTAATAATCAAATTTGACTTATAAAGTTGAAAGCGTGTAGTCATTTCCCCAAGGCGTGTAGTGATTTCCCCAACCCGTGTAGTGATTTCCCCAAAGTGTGTAGTCATTTCCCCAATTCAGCAGTATCTTAAGATACTTCAGTATCTCTAGAGCTGCTGCTTTTTTAGCATCAGCATTAAGTTGTAGTTGTTGGATGGCGCTACGCGCGAGTCCGGAAAGAAAATACTTAACGAATTCCTTTAATCAATAGAAATTCATAATTTAGACATTATTGTTAATATCACTTTCATTAATCAAATATAAACAGTCAACAATTAAACTAGCTAACCTTAGATACCATTTGCCTTGCGAATGATTGCTCATAATTTCGAATCTTGCCATGTATATGCGTATGAAGATTTTCAATAATTCTTAAGTTGATGTATTTTACTTTTTCACTAAACACTTTGTATCATCCATTAACACATTCTTTATGAATGCATGGCTCAGTTCAAATTTCTTTTTCTGATTTAATCACCAATTATCATGTGAATAACAAGCTTATCTAACATTTTATTTTAAACTTTATAGTCCTTAATGTTCATTAAACTTAAAATTTGGCATATTAGATTTTTGTGATTTGTTTTCAATGATTCCCTTTTTTGACTACTGAGTACCTTTAGCAAGTAATCATATTTCTATAGTTGTTAAAGAACTTTTTGTTGCTAATTGTCTGTCAATCAATTAGCAAATAAGAAGTTCAAACAGATGATTGAATAATTCAAACGGAATTCATTTTGACTGAACATGAGTAGATAATTTATTTCCCAATTATTTTAGAGTATTACATCAAATTAAAACTTTTTTTATTTAAAGATTCTTATTTAAATCGATAAGACTTAGTTTTACAGAAATCTTAGCCAACTGATTTAAATAGATAGATTCTTAAATAAACTTGACAATAATACCAAATAAATATATAATGATATATTATAATGCATTTTAGATAAATAAATGACTTTATAGATTTGGTGGAATTGTTGAACGCGGCTATATGAGCAAGCTTGATCTTAATCATATAGTGCAGCCCTGAAAAAAATTACGCGCACTGCTCTTAATTTGAAATAAGCTAATGATATATTGGCATCGCGCCTCGGACACAGGGGCAAGGAAATAATAATGGTAAATCATCCTAACCGTAATGCATGTACTGCTGATACTCTTCGCTCAGTTTTAGTGCCAGTGTCAAAAAAGATTAAAAGTGGTGAATTCTCAAAAATAGATAAATTTTTCGGTGAGCGTGTAATTTTTGTAGCATCTTGGAAAAGTCGGGTTGTTTATACAGGAATTGTTAGGGGTGCATATGGCCCTACAGGTGTTAGGGAGGGCGATGAAGAAATTTTCGAACTTAAACATATGTTGTCTAAAGAAATCAATGTTGAAAAGCAGATAGGTTTTAACTTCGATGATCGTTCAAAAAACAGTTTTGATAAAATTTATCAAGAATATCTTATAAATGAAGCCCTAACGGCTCAAGAAATTCTAGATAATCTACCTGCAGAAGAGGATATAACTGATCAAGTGAAGCAACGCATTAGAGACGTTCTAAGACCGTACATTTCACAATATGAATATAATTAACAACAACCAATCCATTTAGTAGAATAACAGCCTAGGGTAACGCGCACACGCCTTTAAAAGTAATATTTTCCTTTCCGGACCCCGCGCGCAGCGCCATTTTTTATAACCTTTTATGTATACAACTTCGTAAAATAATACAGCAGCAATTGTTAAAATTCAGGTTATTTTTAACTATCAAACTCAATATATCAGGTGGATTTGCTACCACTCAAATTTACTTAGATATATAAAAAAAGGTAAGTTAATGCCACTGAGGGGTTTTATTATCGTTAAATTTTCCTAATAATTAAACTCCCACTATTAAATAAGAGGCAAATCATCCTTGTAGTTAGTGGAATTATCGAATTAACAGTTGCATTTATCAGCTATATCATTCATCATAGCTTTATGGAAAAAGTCGAAAAAGAAGTAAAAAAGCGAGTAAAAAAACCGTCAACTGATCGCGTTGTGATTTTTCGAACAACGCGTACATTACGAGATAAACTTGTTAAAAAAGCTGCTCAAAATGTTATTGATGGAAAGCGTGTAGGCCTTGGAGCTGGTGGCACTTATTCTGTTAATCATGCAGCAACAGAAATGCTGGCAGAAGCGCTAGGAGTCTCATTTAAGCGTGAAAAAGACGACAAAGATTCTAAATCGCCACGCGTTGGATTAAGCTTTCTTTTTCCAGTCGAAATTTACGATGCCTTGCAACAAAAAGCGGATCGCGAAGGCATCAGTATTAATGAGACTATGAGACGTATACTGGAAATTTCTACTTCCTAGTTAAATTCAAAACTGCCAAACGCCATATCTGGATTAGCTGAAGTTTTCTGAAAAGCCCAACATCTAATCTTGCAAGAGACAGACTACTATAATTGAATAATTCTACTCACAACTGCTACGAAATTACTTCAGTTTGTATATGTTTATAATTAAGCGAATTGGCGTCTAGAAACTTTGCTTTAAAAATTATTGAACATTTTTAGTAAACATAATTTTATGGTGCAGCCATAACATTTTCCATACAAATAAGTA
>JAKFVB010000011.1 GCA_021732405.1 Methylotenera sp. | reverse complement strand
GAGGCACTTTCAGATAAGCCGTAGCCTTCAAACACAGGCATTTCCAAGCGTTGCGCGCGCTAATAGTTGCGTAGAAACATGCGCACCACCCACTGCAATAAAACGTAAATCGGCTAGTTTTTTTGCGCCAGATTCTAATTTAAGCACTAATGCTTTTAGCAGTTCGGGCAACAATATCACGCTATTTGCGTGGCTTTTAATTAAAGCATCATAGAGTTTTTGGCTATCGAAACTGCTACCGCTAAAGCCAACTTGCGCACTAGGCAATATATGCGCAGTACCGCCTGCTAGTAAAATTGCATACACGCCTGCTACATTTTCGAGCAAAGTAGATAAAGGTAACACACAGCAATGTTGACTATTTTGATTTAAACCCACTGCGTTTTTGATGCTGTTAGCAACATTAACTAAAGCGCTTAAACTCAGGCAAACGCCTTTTGGATTGCCTGTGGTGCCCGATGTGTAAGTGACTTTACTGGTGCTGGCAGGCAAAGCAACAGATGCAATGGCTAATGTGAATTGCGTCAGCGTTTTGTGCGCTACATCAAAAACCGTCGTGCCGATGATTAAGTTACCCAATAGTTGACGAAAGTAATCGGCGTTATCGGTGATAATAACTTCAGCACCAGCATCTTGTATGGCATGCAGTAATTGGGCATCAGAAAAAAAACTCGGCAGCGGCACTAGCGGTATTGCTAATGTAATGGCCGCTAAATCAAGCACCACCCAAGCGGGGTGATTATCCACATTGATGGCAATCGTTTTATGGCATGTTGATGCAGATAATTGTGTGCTTAATTGCACTATTTGATTGTTTAACTCAGCGTAAGTTAAAGCAGTTTGATCATTCTTAAGCGCAATTGCATGCGGAAATAACGCTGCATTTTCTTGAATACTGTGTAGCAGCATGATAAAAAGTTAAGTCAATAAACGCACAGTTTAGCTAAGACGCAATTCCGCGCACCGCAATAATTTGCGGCTGGTTGTCGTAGTAACTTCCCCAAAGTGTTTGTTCTTGTTTTGGTAGCTTAGTTACATCTGCTGCGTGCAAGCCAAAAACATCACGTCCACCTTTAATTAAGCCATTTTGCAAACTACGATGAGCAGTTGCCACACACCATTTCACTTGCATATCTAAACTTTGTTGAATGACATGCGCGATTAAAATGCCTGCGTTGCGTGGATTAGCGACTGCTAGATTACCAATTTCTGTGATTTCATCGCGCATGATGGTTTTATTGAGTTGTTTGGATAGCAAACGTTCGATTGGCTCATTCATGTATTGCTCTAAAAAAAGCGCCTCTTGCGCCGCATCGCGCATGCCAAAAGCGGCCATTAAATAACCATCGGCATCACGCAAGGCGATTAACACGGGCATGAAATGCGTGATAGTGGCACCGTAAGACGCGGCAAATACATCACGAATAAAATACTCTACCTCCCGACGGTCGGCATCGTTTTGGCGAACAATAAAAGCATGAATTTCTTGCATGGTATAGCGTTTAGTTTTTGCAAACTCTCTGAGTTGATAAGCGGTATGACCATGGTAAAGCGCTTGTGTTGCTGAAAAAAGTGCATGCATACGAGTCTTTCAATCATGAGATATAGAAATAAGAGCAAATACGATGCCAATAAGAATGTGCTAATAATTCAGTCACTTACAAGGCATACAAGTTAAAACACTGCAAAAATTGCACGGTTTATTCCGTTCACTGATGCAATTTTTGCAGCATTTGCAAAGATTTTCCCTCAGAAAAATCTCACAGCAGGCCGTATTAGTAATGCAAAACAATGACTTAAGTATTGTTCGCATAAAGTGGCATTAAGGTTGCGTAAACCTTAGTCATTTATTGATGCGAATCCTTACATGACACCACCCAATATCAAAAAAATGGGCCAAACCCTGCAGCTGTTCTTTATTACCACCTATTTATTAATACTATTTTTGGTAGCAAGTACGATTGAATTTAAAGATATCTATACAGAAACAAAATTTAGTTTTATGTTTTTGTGCGTTGCGTTTGTGATGTACGGGGCTTTTTATTTAACCCCTGCATATCTGCTTACCTACCTAGCAAAAAAGCTGCTTAACAAGCAATTAATAAAACCTGCAGCACAAAATATTGTTTATGCCGTTGCAGTATTCACAACGGCAATCACTACCTTGTTGTTTTATGCAAATGCCAAGTTGTATGCTTTGTATGGTATGTATATCAATGGATTTGTGCTCAATTTAGTAATGACGCCCGGCGGCATTCAATCATTAGGCGGCGGTACTTCTAGTGATATGGGTTTTGGCGTAATTGCACTTGGCGGCTTGCTATTGCAAACAGTATTGCTATGGCTAATGTTCACATTTGTTCAAACAAATTTTGCGCAAAAAATAAACGCTTTAAGCCTATATTTTGGATGGAAATCTGCAGTATCTGCTTTGTTAATGGTTGTAGCTGTGCATCTGTCTTACGCTTACGATTTACACACCAAACATCAACTATCCACAGTGGCGCAAATGGTGCCGTTTTATCAAACGGTTTCTGCGCGCGGCTTTTTTAAAAAGTTAGGTATTAAAGGGTTACGTTCTTCTGGCTTAAAAGCCAAAGGTAAATTGCATTATCCTTTGCATCCAATTCAATCAACCAAGCCTGCTAAGCCTTACAACATTGTCTGGCTGGTTTCTGAATCATGGCGTGCCGATACCTTAAATGCGCACATCATGCCTAATGCATGGAACTTTGCCCAGCAATCGACACGCTTTACCAACAATTACAGTACAGGCAATGGCACGCGCGCTGGCGTGTTCGGCATGATGATGGGCTTGCCGTCTAGCTATTGGTTTCAGTTTTTGCAAGAGCAGCGCGGCGCAACTATTTTGGATGTGATGCGCAGCCAAGGTTACCAAATGCAGTTTTATACCAGCGCTTTATTTAGCTATCCAGAATTCGATAAAACCATTTTTGCCCAAATGCCTGCACAAAAAATGCATGCCCTGCAAAGCAATAAAAGACAAGGCTGGCAAAACGATCAGCAAAATGTCAGTGATTTATTATCGTTTATTGATAAGCGCGATACCACTAAGCCTTTTTTTACCTTTATGTTTTTTGAGTCACCACATGCGCGCTACTACTTTCCGCCAGAAAGTGTGATTGCCAAGCCGTACCGTGATGATTTGAACTACGCCAGCTTAAGCAAAGAAGCATTAAGAACCGATATTGTGCCGATTAAAAATCGCTATATTAATGCGGTGCACCATTTAGATAGCCAGTTTGGCCGCGTATTTGATTACTTAAAGCAACATCAATTATTGGATAGCACCATTGTGATTTTGGTGGGCGACCATGGCGAAGAGTTTATGGAGCACGGTTTTTGGGGGCATAACTCTACTTTTGTCGATGAGCAAATACGCACGCCATTGGTGATTTATGTGCCTAACCAGCCAGCAACAGTGCAGAAAAAAATGACAAGTCATGCCGACATCGTGCCGACTTTAATGCCGATATTGGGTGTCACTAGCCCACAAAGTGATTACAGCATTGGCATCAACTTACTCAGCAAGCAAACCCGCGATCATGTCTACATCGCCGATTGGGACAAGCTAGCCTATGTGGATAGCGAAGTGAAAATTGTGCATCCCGTCAATAACAACAGCTTGTTTAAGCTTGAGGTGACTACGGCTGATGATAAAAATGTATCAGAAGAAATTGCGCATCAAATGATGCAGAAAAAGCAAAAAGCCACCATGCAAATCATGGAAGATTTAACGCATTTTGCAAAACCAGCAGCTGTAAATAAGGCTTCGTAATTCATGCGGTTTTGGCTGATGATTGATGAGGATTGGGCTAAGCAGAATAGGGTTAGGCAACAAGTGCTGGTGTTGTTTTTGAGTGCGCTATTTTTAATTTTTATCTACCCAAAAACAGGCTTAGACCAGCGCTTAATGACACCTTACTTTGACGGAGTTAACCAACAATTTAGCCTGAAAAATGCTTGGATTTTGGAAACCGTTCTGCACACAGGCCTAAAATATTGCATCATTTTCGTGGCTTTAGGCACGCTGTTGGCAGGTTTTGCTGGCAATATCCATGCACCTTTAAAGCCGCATCAGCAAGCGCTTTTATGGGTGTTTACAGTGATGATGATGAGTACTAGTGCGGTCTCGCTACTTAAACACCACAGCATACACGGCTGCCCAAACGATTTGCTGCTGTATGGCGGAAATTTACCGTACCTACAATTATTTGATGCATTACCAACTGGAGTAGAAATGGGCTATTGCTTTCCGGGCGGTCATGCCAGTGGCGGCTTTGCGCTGATGGCGTTTTACTTTGCCTTTCGCGATGTTCAACCTAAGTTTGCACAATCGATGCTGACACTTTCGCTAATCTTAGGCTTTGCGATGGGTTGGGCACAAATGATGCGTGGCGAACATTTTCTATCGCACAACTTATGGAGCGCTTGGGTGGTTTGGGCAATTTGCCTTACCTGCCAACCGCTACTACTCACTCAACAAATCAAAAGAAAAGTAATGCAATGACTGCTATATTCAATCGTTTATCTACACTCAGCACATTTTTGATTCGTTCGCCAACGCAAAGTCGCATCATTCTGTTGGTGACCGCATTCATCATGCTGACAGCCAATTGGTCGCTGTTTGAAAGGATTTTAGAGATTTATCCATTCAAATTAGCTGGCCTGCCATTTTTGCTATCGCTAACCATATTTTTTAGCGCATTAACCGCTATTTTCTTTTTGTGTATTTGCCACGGACGCGCCACGCGCTGGTTGTTGGCCTTATTTCTGGTAGTGGCTTCACAAGCTGCCTATTATATGGACCAGTTTGGCGTAATCGTCGATATTGTGATGATAGACAATATTATGCAAACCAACCCACAAGAGTTTGCTGGGCTCTTAAGTGCAAATTTAGCGATTAGAACATTATTATTCGGTATTATCCCTGCCTGGTTAATCATTCAATATTGCCCAAAACCAAGCAATATTCGCCAAGAATTAAAATCAAAATTGCGTTGGATTGGCCTGATGCTTATATTGCTGGCATTGGCCATTACACCGTTTACGGCGGGCTACGCTTCATTTATGCGCGAACATAAAATCACCCGCTATTATGCAAATCCTACCTATACGACCTATTCTGCTATCAAATATTTAATGCAGCAAATCAATGTGGCAAAAGCTTTACCTTTAAAACACCTTGCACAAGATGCCAAAATGATTGGGCCAAGCTCTAGGCCAGAATTGATGATTATGGTGGTGGGCGAAACAGCCCGTGCCGATCGATTCTCACTGAACGGCTACCACAAAGAAACAAACCCATTATTGGCCAAGCAAAGTGTAGTGAGCCTAACGAATGTGCAGTCTTGCGGTACTTCTACAGGCGTTTCAGTGCCATGCATGTTTTCATCGCTTGGTAGAAAAGGCTATGATAAAGAAAAAGCCTTAAACCAAGAAAATGCGTTGGATGTGCTGTTTGATCATGGCGTGCAAATTTTGTGGCGGGACAATAATTCAGATTCAAAAGGCGTAGCAACCCGCATGAAATATGAAGATTTTAAAAGCCCAACACTCAACCCAAGTTGTGAGGGTGAATGCCGCGATATTGGCATGCTAAGCGGTTTAGATAAGTACATAGAAGCCAGACGCGGCAAAGATATTTTGATCGTGTTGCATCAAATGGGTAATCACGGGCCAGAATATTACAGAAGATACCCTAAACAGTTTGAAAAATTTAAACCTATGTGCATGACTGGTGAGCTACAAAATTGCACGCAACAAGAAATAGATAACAGCTACGATAACGCGATTTTGTATACTGATTATTTTTTATCAAACATAATTGATTTTCTGAAAAAATACGATAACGACCGCGCAACTGCAATGTTATACGTGGCCGACCATGGTGAATCTCTAGGTGAAAAAGGTTTTTATCTGCATGCCGCACCGTATTTAATTGCGCCAAAAGAGCAAACCCACGTGCCAGCCATTGTGTGGATGGGCAAGCATTTTGATTACTCGCAGCAGCAACTTTTACCTTATAAAGATCTTGCGTTGAGTCATGATGATTTATTTTGCACATTATTAGTTGCGTTTGAAATAGACGCAAAAATGTGCGCAGCAAAAGAAGAGGTGTTAATGCAAAATTTAGATTTCAAGAGCGTTTTAATGAAACAAGGTGCAATAAAACAAACAGTTGCCAATTAACACAAATGCATAAAATTATTTGGTTTATTAAGGAAAAAACAATGTCAAAAACTAACAAATCAGCGCGTTACAGTAAACCAGTGATCATCTTGCATTGGTTAATGTTGCTATTAATGATTGGTGTTTATAGCTTTATTGAGTTGCGCGTTTTGTTTCCTAAAGGCACAGAGCCGCGCGAGTTGATGAAAACGATACACTTTATGTTGGGTCTTACCGTGTTTTTATTTGTGCTAATACGTATTTATTTCAGGCTTTTTAGTACAACACCAGCAATTGAGCCTGTGCCCAGCTTGTTAGTGCAATATGTATCAAAAGCCATGCATTTAGCCTTATACGCCTTGATGATAGCGATGCCAATTGCAGGCTGGTTAATATTAAGTGCGACTGGCAAACCGATTCCATTTTATGGCTTAGAGCTTCCGCCGATTGTCGCCAAAAATAAAGAACTTGCGGACAATATTAAAGAATTGCATGAAGCGGCTGGCAGCCTAGGCTATTTTTTAATTGCAGGTCACGCCTTAGCTGGTTTGTATCATCATTATATTAGGCGCGATAATGTGTTAACTAGAATGCTATTAAGTAAATTTAACTTAACAAACTGAATATTTACTTATTATGGGCATTGCAAGTATTCTGGCGCGGATGTGCTAATTTGGCCTCGCTCAATCCACATCATGACTTTAACGCGGTTATCTACGTGGCAAGCGTCTATGTAGCCAATCGCGCCGCTGGTTTGGGCTACGTAGCGCAGCACGGCTTCTTCTGAGTTAACCGAATAGGGCGGTAATATGCCGTTAAAGTATTGGCCGTTCCAGTAATCAATTTGTTTTTTAGGCAAGCTACCCAATACCGTCTGTGAAAATTGCTGTCTTAATGGATGTTCTGACCTTAAATTAACAGGCTTAATGCGCTGCCCTTTTGACCAATACAGTTGTTTGCGCCAGTAAATCAGACTTAGCTCATTATTTGCTATTTTTAGCTCATCGCTATTCACAATAACAGCAATAACAGGCGTATTGCTGTCTGCGCGTGCCAGCGGCAACACGCTAAACAGCAGCCCAATAATCAACAGTTTACGCATTAGAATAAGCATTAAAAAAACAGGGCAAAAGACGCGCTAAACCCACGCGGTGATTCTGGCAAACCTTCGCTGCCACCAGTGAATTCCAGTTTTAGTAATTGTGTTGGCTTCACCCGCAAAGTGGCCCCAACCAGCCAGCGTTCATTGGCATTTTCATTTGGGCGCTGCAAGGTCTCAAGCCGCGTAATCCAATACCAATCTTGTAAACCTAGGCTATTAAGCGGCACGGCTGTTTGCAAATAAGCGCCACTACCGCCATCACGGTTGCTGGTATTAAAGCGTTGAAAAGCCTCTGCGCTCACTTCAATATTTTTTATCGTTGTTACAACATCTAAGCCCAGCATGCGGTAGCTGGCAGCATTCAAGCCTTGTTCACGAAAAGATAATAATGAAATACCAATATCGGATTGGTTTTTTAAACTAAGACGCAAACCACGCACATGCTCAAATTGCCGCTCTTCATCGTCTTGCTCTTGATCTTCTAGCAGCTCACCAAATAGTTTGTATTCAAAAGCACCTTTTTCTAATGGAATAGCACCATGTAGCATCACGCCGTTGGTTGCAGTAGGAAAAAGTTGTGTGGTTGCAAGCGGGCGCGATGTTGTCCACACTAATGGCGGCGCATGTAATAGATTCCAGCGACTATTGGGGGTTAAAAAACGGCCAGCACGAAAGTTAATTTTTTCAGATAAATTGTAATCAATATAAAAACGCTCTAGGTCGAGGCGACTTTCTTTGCGTGAAAAATTTTCATCATCATTCCATGCTAGTGGGCGTTCTAACTCGAGCTCACTAAAAAAACTCAAGCGACTGTCACCTGTCCAGGTTAATAGTAAACTCACCTCATTAATGGCGGCTTCGGCCTCTTGGTCTCTGTGCAAAGTAATGCCAGCGCTACTGTAGCCACCTAGCTGAAAACCATCTAGCCAATTGGCATTTTCTTCCGCTAGCACAGGCTTGCATAGCAGTGTGGAGAGTACTAGACTTGCAATGATGAAAACAAAACAATTTCGCATAATCGATTCCAAAGCCACGGCGTGTTTGCGGCGCTATCTCAATAAGTATGATTGTCTCATAACTGCTCAATATCAGCCTTAATATCCACTTGATAAAACGTCTTACGATTCGCCAATTGTTACTATTGGCCTTTTTGCTAGCAGGCTTATTGCCCGCTATGTTGGTGAGTTTTTTAAGTTTTTATCAAGCCAAAACAGCACTCAAAAAAGAAATCACGCGCGATTTACAAACCTTAAGCCAAACCGTTGCCAATAACGTGTCGCGCATGATGTTTGAGCGTACCCAGAATGTGGCTTCTTGGAGTCGGCTGGCGATTATGCAAGAGCTGCAAATCGACGATATTGATAAACGCTTATCGACTTTTTTGCGAGAGTTGCAATTAAGCTATGGCGATGTTTATCGCACCATTTATGTGGTTAATACGCAAAGCAAAGTCGTTGCTTCTAGTAATCCGCGCCAGTTAAACCAAATTATTATCGCACCTGAATCTTGGTTTAGCGTTGGTGTGGGCGATAAGAAAATCGCTTTTTCTATTATTCAGAACGATATGCTGGCACTTTCGCAAGATGTGATAGAACCCAGTTCTAATCAAGTAATTGGGCGCTTGATAGCAGAATTTAATTGGCAACAAATACAACACTTATTAAGTTCGGCAGTGCAAAAACCATCATCAGTGGCCTTATTGGGCGAGCAAGGTAAGCCGCTGGCAGCCAGCACTAATTGGAACCAAAAAGCTGGCTATGAAATGCATGCGGTGAGTCAGTTTAGTATTCAGTCTGCCGCGCCAACTTGGCAAGTACGGGTAGAAAAATTGCATTCATTAGCAGTAGAGCCTGTGCACCGTTTGGGCTATATTTTCTTAGCGCTTTTAGCGAGCACACTGTTATTTGCAGCATTTTTGGTGACACCAATCGCACAGGCCATTACACAGCCGCTGGCTAAATTAACGTTATTTGTGCGTAGCTTTAAACAAGAGCAGTTAGCAGAAACGCCCAAAACTGGGCCGCCAGAAGTGCAAGAGCTAGCAATTGCTTTTGAAAATATGATGCAAGATTTAGCTAAAACGCAGGACAATTTAACGCGCGCCGCCAAGCTTGCGGTGGTAGGCGAAATGGCCGCAGCCATGAGCCACGAAGTGCGCACGCCGTTGGGCATATTGCGCTCATCGGCCGATTTATTGCTGCGCGAGCCTAAGCTGACTAAAGACGGAAAGGAAGTGCTGGGCTTTATTATTTCGGAAACCGAGCGGCTAAATAGGCTGGTTTCTACCTTAATCGATTCTGCACGCCCACGCCAGCCACAGTTTGTTGCCGTTGATTTGGCCGACCTAATCAAAAAAGTGATTGGTATGCTACGTGGGCAATCAGAGCCTAAAAAAATCACCCTTAATTTAGCGTTAAGTAAGCCGCTAATAGCAGAAATTGATCACGATCAAATCACTCAAGTCATCATGAATATCGTTTTAAACGCGATACAAATTTTGCCAATGGGCGGCCAAATATTTATTCGTTTATATCAAGAGCAAGATACTGCAATGATTGAGGTGGCTGATGATGGACCAGGCATTACTGATACCAATCAAGCGCATATTTTTGAGCCATTTTTTACCCAGCGTGCAGGCGGCGTTGGTTTAGGTTTGGCCGTGGTGCGGCAAATTGTGCAGGCACATAGCGGCGATATTCGCTATAGAAACAGCCAGTTTGGCGGCGCACAGTTTACAATCTCATTACCAACTCACAGAGTAACAACTTAACCCATGCAAAAACAATGCACTATTTTGGCGGTAGATGACGAACCGAATATGCGCCGTTTGCTGGAAATTAGCCTGCGCCAAGCTGGCTACAAGCCTTTGCTAGCAGCAGATGGCAATGAAGCGCTTGTGCAAATTAAAAACCAGCATATTGATTTAGTGGTGAGTGATTTACATATGCCCAGTATGAATGGGCTGACATTGCTGCAAGCGATTCGGCAAGAAAACGAGACGTTACCTTTTATTATGGTGACAGCATTGGGTGAAATTAAAACAGCCGTAGAAGCCATGAAAATGGGCGCCAGCGATTATATTTTGCGCCC
This sequence comes from Methylotenera sp., assembly GCA_021732405.1. GTDB lineage: Bacteria > Pseudomonadota > Gammaproteobacteria > Burkholderiales > Methylophilaceae > Methylotenera_A. The sequence continues at coordinate 19,815 of JAKFVB010000011.1, read as the reverse complement.
ATTTGATTTAGAAACGCTAGAAATTGCCATTGCAAAAGCGTTAAGTAACAGGCGCTTGCAGCTTGAAAACACCTATTTAAAAGCAGATAACCATGCTGGGCTTATTGATGCTGGTTTTATTGGTGAAAGCGTACCTATGCTGGCCTTAAAACAGCTTATTGGGCAAGTGGCGCCAGAAAAAGCAACGGTGTTGATTACAGGCGAAACAGGCACAGGCAAAGAGTTGGTGGCAAAAGCCATTCATGCGGCGTCACTTCGTAAAAATGGCCTATTTGTGGCAATTAATTGTGCGGCGATTCCAGCGGAAATTTTAGAATCAGAATTATTTGGTCACGAAAAAGGCGCTTTTACAGGTGCGGTAAAAGAGCGCATTGGTAAATTTGAGCTGGCAGATGGTGGCACACTTTTTTTAGATGAAATTTCTGAAATGCCGATTCAGCTACAGGCCAAACTATTACGCGTGTTGCAAGAAGGCGTTGTAGAAAAAATTGGCAGTAATAAATCGTTAACTTTGGATGTGCGGGTGATTGCGGCAACCAATCGCGACCCTTTGCAAGCGGTGAAAGACGGAAAGTTGCGCGAAGATTTATTTTACAGGCTGAATGTTTTTCAGTTAAACACTCCGCCATTACGCGAGCGCCCAGAAGATATTAAACGGTTGGCACAGTATTTTTTAGCGAAAAGCGGTACGCAGATTTCTGATGCAGCACTTATGCATTTACAGAGTTACGCTTGGCCAGGCAATGTGCGCGAGCTGGAAAACATACTAGAACGTGCAGCCATTTTGGCGTCTAAGCAGACTATTTTGCCGCAACATTTGCCTGCCGATATGTTGCTTTCTCAAAGCTCAGTAAAGCATTCAGCTGTAACAGAGCATTCATTTTCTACAGAACAGCCATTTTCTATTCCGCAAAAGACAGCGCAAATTGAAAAAAAATTAATCGTTGAAGCACTGGCTGCCTGCCACGGCAACAAATCCAAAGCGGCTAAATTACTAGAAATTAGTGAACGCTCACTTTGGTATAAGCTAGACCAATTTAATCTTAAATAAAAGCCATAAAAATTCATTCATTTAGTGTTGACAAAATAACTTAACGTTGTTAAATTAACGTCGTTAAGTAAAAAGTATAAGTAAATTATTTCAGTATGCCACCAAAACCTAAAACCGAGTTTGAGCGTCAACAACTGCGTACATTAATCATGGATGCAGCACGCGAGCTATTTGTTTCGCGCGGAGTAGAAGCGGTGACGATGCGTGAAATAGCTAAGCGAATTGGTTATTCTGCGACTAGTATCTATTTGCACTTTGCCGATAAAGAAGCCTTAATTCGCGCGATATGCGATACCGATTTTTTAGCGCTAGCCGATGCCTTAAAAAACAATTTGGCAATCACTGACCCCGTTGAACGCATGCTGGCTTTTGGGCGCGGCTATGCACAATTTGCGCTGAATTATCCCAATCATTACCGCATGATGTTTATGACAGAGCACCCACCTTGCGACCCAGCTCATTCATGCATACAGCAAAATAATGCAGAGCAAGATGCCTATTTTCAATTAAAAACTGTCATAAACGAGGTTTTTTTGGCGGGTAAATTTAAATCCGATTTAAAAGATCCAGACCTTATTGCACAAACTGTTTGGGCGGGTATGCACGGCGTATGCGCTTTGCAAATTAGTATGGCAAACGATATTTGGGTGAATTGGGCTGGCATTGAGCAGCGTTTGCAGATGATGCAATTAACCTTGATGCGCGGTTTGATGCGAGATTAATAATTAGCCAAATCTAAAAATAACAAATCAGCAATTAATATGAATGTGAAAAATCTGAAAGCTAATATGCACTTAAAAATAAGCACCTTATTCATGATAGCAACGCTGCTTGTGGGTTGCGACAAGCCACCACAAGCCCCACCGCCACCACGGCCAGCTTTAGTTATGGTGGTTGGCCAAACGAGTACAGAGCGTGGCATGGTGCTGGTAGGCGAAGTGAAATCACGCTTTGAGTCTAATCAAGGTTTTAGAATCAGCGGCAAAATTATTGAGCGCAAAGTTGAGGTAGGCAGCGTAGTTAAAAAAGGCCAAATATTAGCGCTTTTGGATGCTGCTGATACTAACTTGACTGCAGCCGCCGCATTTGCCAATGTGCGTGCAGCAGAAGCGAGCCATGCACTTGCCAGCGCAGAGGTAGAACGCCAGCGCATGCTATTTGATAAAAAATTTATTTCTGCCTCTGCGCTTGATTTGCGCGAAGCGGAATTAAAGACTTCAGCCGCGCGTTTGCAACAGGTTAAAGCGCAAGCGGCGGTATCTAGCAATCAATCACGATACAACAGCCTAATTGCAGATAGAGATGGCGTGGTCACACAAATTCGCGCAGAGCCAGGACAAGTAGTTGCGGCGGGTGAGATGGTGGCACAAGTGGTTGATACGCAACAAGTTGAGGTGTTAGTTGCTGTGCCAGAATCGCGTGTAGCAGGCTTAAAAGTAGGAGATGCTGCTGTACTTAAATTATGGGCAAGCCAACTATCAAACCCTGATAAAACTTATACGGGCAAAGTGCGCGAAATTGCGCCAGCAGCCAGTTCGGCTACTCGCGCGTTTGATGTGCGCGTGGCGATTTCAGATGCAGATGAAAATCTAAAATTAGGCATGACGGCTGGCGTGCGCTTTGGCAACGAAGAATTAACCGCAGATTTAATCGTACCTTCCAGCGCGCTAACCCAAATCAATGGCAAAACCAGCGTTTGGATTGTGGATAAAGCTGGTATTGTAAATCCACGCGCAGTGATAGCTGGCCAATTTACAGAAGATGGCGTGCTGATAAGCAGTGGTCTGCAGGCGGGTGAAATGGTTGCGATTGCTGGTGTACATACTTTAATTAAAGGTCAAAATGTAAAACCAACACCACAGCCCGCGCCATCAGGGTTAACGCCATGACTGAATCAGAAAATCCTCAAAAAACTAGCTTTAACTTATCTGTTTGGGCGTTAAACCATCAAACTTTAGTGTTGTATTTGATGTTAATGCTCACAGTTTCAGGCTTGTTGGCATACAGTAAATTAGGTCAATCTGAAGACCCGCCTTTTACTTTTAAGGTCATGCTAGTGCGCACTAGTTGGCCTGGCGCAAGCGCAGTTGAAGTAGAGCAACAAATCACTGATAAGCTCGAAAAAAAGTTACAAGAAACACCGCACTTAGATTACACCAGCAGCTACTCAAGGCCTGGCGAATCTGTCATATTTATTGTGATTAAAGATGATACGTTTTCAGAAGATATTCCTGATATTTGGTATCAAATACGCAAAAAAGTAGGGGATATTCGCCATACCTTGCCACAAAACATTGAAAGCCTGACTTTTAATGACGAATTTAGCGATGTTTACGGCAGCATGTATGCGCTAACGGGTGATGGCTTTGATAATTTTGCATTAAAAAAACAGGCAGAAATCATTCGTGCGGAGTTGTTAACTGCCAAAGATGTGGCAAAGATTGATTTTTTTGGCGAGCAAAGACAGCGTATATATATAGAGTTATCTAACGCTAAGCTTTCTACCTTGGGGGTTAGCACCACCGCGTTAGTGAATACGCTGCAAACGCAAAATGCCGTTGTAAAAAGTGGCACGTTTGATTCATCTAATGAGCGCATTCGCATTGAGGTATCGGGCCGCTATAACACATTAGACAATCTGCGCAATTTAAGGCTGCGCGCCAATAATCAAGATTTTAGGCTAGGCGATGTGGCGCGTATTTATCGCGGCTATGAAAATCCGCCCAGAGATACGGTGCGCTATAACGGTGCTGAGACTTTATTGCTTGGTGTAAGCATGCGCGAGGGCGGCGATGTGATTGCGTTGGGGCATGAGTTGGACGCAAAAATAGCCCGTATTCAACAAAGTCTACCAGTAGGGTTAAGCTTTGAAACCGTGACAGCGCAACCTAAAATAGTCGCAAATTCTGTCAATGACTTCGTTACTTCTTTAATTGAAGCATTGGTGATTGTATTAGGCGTTAGCTTGCTTTCCCTTGGCTTGCGCACAGGTGTTGTGGTGGCCATCACTATCCCCGTTGTGCTGGCAGCCACTTTTTTGGTGATGCAATTAATGGATATTGGCCTGCATAAAATTTCGCTAGGCGCGCTGATATTAGCCTTGGGCTTGCTGGTGGACGATGCGATTATTGCCGTAGAAATGATGTCATCCAAAATGGAGCAAGGTATGCAACGTATGCAAGCGGCTGCATTTGCCTATACCTCAACTGCCATGCCTATGCTCACAGGTACGTTGGTCACGGTTGCAGGCTTTTTGCCCATCGCCACGGCTGCCAGTTCCACAGGCGAATATACGCGTTCCATCTTTCAGGTTTCTGCCATTGCCTTGATTATTTCATGGGTAGCAGCGGTGATTTTTGTGCCTTATCTGGGCTATCACTTATTGCCCGACTACAGCAAAAAACCAACAGATTCTAAGCTTAAAATTTGGCTTAAAAATAGGGTTAAGTTAACGGCTAAAAATGATGAAAATCATCATCACGATATTTATAACAGCGCATTTTATAGCCGTTTTCGTTCATTAGTCACCACTTGTGTGCGCTACCGCAAAACGGTGATTGCGATTACCTTAATATTGTTTGTGTTATCTATTTTAGGTTTCGACAAAGTGCAGCAACAGTTTTTCCCTGATTCAACCCGTTTGGAATTGGTGGTAGATTTGCGCATGACAGAGGGTGCGACTTATCTTGCAACGAATAATGAGGTGAAAAAATTAGAAACTTGGCTACGTGCTTGGAATCAGAAAAATAAAGGCATTGATAACTTTGTGGCTTATATAGGCACAGGCGCGCCACGCTATTATTTGCCTTTAGATGTTCAGTTGCCGCACCAAGGTTTTGCACAATTTGTTATTTTGAGTAAAGATTTAAAAGCACGCGAAGCCTTGCGCACCGAATTGTTAGCCTTGTTTGAAAACGATTTCCCTGCGTTAAGAGCATCAGTATTGCGGCTGGAAAACGGCCCACCCGTTGGGTTTCCAGTGCAGTTTAGGGTAGATGGCAGCGATATCGCACAAATACGGCAGATTTCGCACCAAATTGCAGACGTGATGCGCGCAAACCCTAATTTGGTGAATGTGCAGTTGGGCTGGGAAGAGCCCAGCAAAGTGATTAAAGTGAGCATAGATCAGGCAAAAGCCAGATTGTTGGGCGTCAGTTCGGTGGATGTGGCCAACGTGTTAAACGCTGCCTTAAGCGAGCTGTATATTACCGAATTTAGAGAAGGCAATGAGCGTATTGACTTGGTGGCGCGTGGCGCAGAGGTAGAACGTACACAATTATCGCGGCTGCCCAATTTGATGATAAATGTGCAAAATGGCAGCGCAACTCAATCTGCCGTGCCTTTAGCCCAACTGGCAACGATTACTTCTGAGTTTGAAGAGGGCGTGATTTGGCGGCGTAACCGCGTGCCATCCATTACAGTGCGCGCGCATTTGCGTGGTAATTTACAAGCGCCTGTGGTGTCTGCGCAAATAGAAGAAAAACTCAACACCATTAAAGCCAACTTGCCACTGGGCATAACGGTTGAAACAGGCGGCGCGGTAGAAGAGTCGGCTAAAGGCGGCGCATCGGTAGCCAAAGGCGCACCTTTATTTTTGGTGGTGGTATTAACGCTATTAATTTTGCAGCTACAAAGTTTTTCGCGCGTATTTTTAGTCTTGCTTACCGCACCATTGGGTTTAATTGGAGTCACAATTGCATTGTTGCTGTTTGATAAGCCATTTGGTTTTGTGGCTATGTTAGGCACTATTGCCTTATCCGGCATGATTATGCGTAATTCGGTGATTTTGGTAGATCAGATTGACCAAGATAAAGCCAGCGGTTTGCCCGCTTGGCAGGCAATTGTAGAATCCACCATACGCCGCTTTAGGCCGATTGTACTAACGGCGGCGGCAGCCATATTGGCGATGATCCCGCTAACACGCAGTGTATTTTTTGGGCCAATGGCCGTAGCGATTATGGGCGGTTTAGCAATTGCCACCATTTTAACTGTGCTATTTTTGCCTGCATTATATGCGGCATGGTTTAGGGTTAAAGTACCTGAAAGCACTTAACTGATAGCGCTTAAGTAGTTAAGTTATAATTAAGTTTAAATTAATGAGAGTTAACATGATACAAACAGCAGAAACGAAAACGGCGCAAAATAAAACGGCAAGCGAAGTTGCTCGCTTTAACATGCCTCGCGAAATCGCGAGATTTAATATGATAGAACAGCAGATTCGCACTTGGGAAGTACTAGATCCAGTGGTATTAGCACTATTAAATGAAATTCCGCGCGAACACTTTGTGCCAGCAGAATATCAAGGCCTTGCTTTTGCCGATATTGAAATCCCCATCGGTGCAGGTCAAACTATGCTTAGCCCCAAATTAGAAGGTCGCATTTTGCAGGCATTGAGTGTGCAAAAAACGCACAATGTGTTGCACATTGGAACAGGCAGCGGCTACATGACAGCGCTGCTGGCAAGCTTGTCGAAGCACGTGACTTCTGTTGAAGTTAATGCTGAAATTAGTGCAAAAGCGGCTAAAAGACTTACTCAACAAGGTGTGCAAAATGTCACCCTAATGGTGGCAGACGGCGCATTAGGCCTGCCGAATCAAGCCCCGTTTGATTTAATCGTTTACACCGCTTCTTCACCAATAGAACCACCAAATGTGCGCCATCAGTTGGCGATAGGTGGTGCATTATTGATTGTTTTAGGCACAGGCCCTGCCATGCAAGCCACCTTGATTCAACGCTTTTCTGAAGCTGGTTTTAGGCAAGATGTGTTGTTTGAAACTTACGTGCCAGTGTTGGTTAATGCACCGCAAGCCACTACTTTTGAGTTTTAATATGTCATTTAAGCCGCTTATATTAAAAGTGTTTTTATTAAGTGCACTATTGCCAGTAAGCTTGCATGCACAAGACAAAGCACTGAGTTTGTTGGACATTTATCATCAAGCCTTAGCGCGCGACCCTGTATTGGCTTCTGCATTAAGTAGCAACAAGGCCGCCCAAGAAATCATTGAGCAAGGTAAAGCCTTGTATAGGCCCACAGTTGGTTTTAGTGCAGGTATTACTGCGACCAGAAGTAATATTGCATTTAACAATGTACAGTCAAATTTTCCGCGCGTAGAGGGTGGTGCTAGCTTTGAGGGCTACAACTATGGCCTAGAAGCGCGCCAGCCGATTTATCGGCAACAAAATTTAGTGCAAATCAATCAGAGTTACACCCAAGTGAGTATTGCCGATAAACAATACCATTTAAGCCAGCAAAATTTGATTTTGCGCACCACTCAGGCTTATTTTAATGTGCTGATTGCGCAAGATCAGATTGAATTAATTAAGGCGCAAAAAACGGCTATTTTAAGCCAGCTAGAACAAGCTAAAATTACGTTTGAAGTAGGTACTGCAACTATTACCGATGTAAACGAAGCGCAAGCACGCTTTGATTTAATTGTGGCGCAAGAGATTGCGGCTGTAAATGCCTACCAAATTGCACAACACGAAATTGAGCAAATTACAGGCGAGCTACCTGCAAAATTAGCCACGGTTAAAAGTGATATTCAAGTCAATCAACTGAATCAGCCAATGCAAAATCTATTGGATGTTGCGCAAAAAAACAACCTGAATATTGCCATTCAACAAGACACTTTAAAACTGGCAGAACAGGACGTAGCGTTTAATAAGGCGGCGCATATGCCAACTTTAGATGCGGTGGCCAACTATACCGATAACTACACAAATGGCGGCTTAAACGGGTTTGGTAACGAATTTGACAGCACTAGTATTGGTTTGCAGCTACAAATCCCACTATATCAGGGCGGCGCAATTAGCTCGCGTGTGCGCCAAGCCATATTAAATCAACAAAAAGCTAAAGACGATGTTGAAATTGCACGTCGCCAAACCGATTTAGACACCCAACGCGCATTTTTAAACTTAAGCAGCAGCATCGCGCAAATTAAAGCGCTTGAGCAAGCATTAATCAGCAGCCAAAGCCAGTTGGATTCAACCAAATTAGGCTATGAAGTGGGCGTGCGTATTAGTGTGGATGTGCTTAATGCCCAGCAGCAACTGTTTTCTGCCAAACGCGATTTATTGCAAGCGCGCTACAATTATTTGGTGAATATTATCCGTTTAAAATCGGCTACAGGTGTAGTGGCAGAGGTTGATTTGCAAGATATTAATCAGCAATTGGTGCTGGCTCAATAATGAATGCTACCTATAACATTGCCAAAATCGAGCTTAGTCAGCTTGTCATCATTGATATGCAAACTAAGCTTATCAGCGCCATGCAGCCAGAAGCCATGCAAGCGGTGATTAAAAATTGTGGAATTTTGGCGCAAGCGGCTAGCTTACTTGCTGTACCAATCATTGTCACAGAACAATATCCGCAGGGCTTGGGCGAAACTTTACCAGAGATTAAGCAGTATATTGGTGCAAATAAGCCCATAGCAAAAACCGCTTTTTCAGCCGCTAGCGTACCAAAATTTAACCAGCAATTACATCGTGACCAATCGCAAATCGTATTGGTAGGCATGGAATCGCACATTTGCGTGCTACAAACCGCGCTAGATTTAATCAAAGCCAACAAACAGGTTTTTGTGGTGGAAGATGCGATTATTTCGCGCAATCCAATCAATAAAGCCAACGCTATCGCCCGCATGCGCGATGCGGGTTGCATCATCACCAATACAGAATCGGTTGTATTTGAGTGGTTAACTAACGCGCAACATTCAGCTTTTAAAGCCATTTCTCAGCTTATTCGATAGCGGCAGAGTGAACTGGAAACTAATCATTTGTTTCGCTTTGATTGGTTATGGTGCCTACCAGCATTTCTCAAATCGTCCTATTGCACATCATCCTGGCATTTTAGCCAATCAACAGCCCATTCAAAATAACGCCAATCAATCTCAATTTGAGTTAAATGGCTACACTATTCAGCCACTGCAAAGTTTTGAAATTAAAGCCCGCGTTCTATCTGCAGAGCACTATACTTTCGACCGTGAGGCAGATTTAGCGCCAGTCGATTTGGCCTTGGGTTGGGGCGTCATGTCAGACGATTCTGTACTAAAAGACATCCAAATATCGCAATCAAATCGTTTTTATTATTGGCGTGTGGATGCTTTCCCAGTATCGCGCGAACTCATCGAAACCAGTAGCGCTAATATGCACATGATTCCCGCCGATAGCCAAATTGAAAAGATGCTCAAGTCTATTAAAGCAGGGCAGCTAGTGACTATTAGCGGCTATTTAGTTGAGGCGAAATCAGTAGATGGCTGGCACTGGAAAAGCTCACTTACGAGAAAAGATACAGGAAATGGCGCTTGCGAATTGGTTTACGTCAAAGCGATTTCGATTACTTAACCACTTTTTTGATGCAATTATTGGGTTAAGTGCGTATCAATAAGCTGCATAATTCTTAAAGTTGCACCTGTTGATGCTTGGCTAAAATTCAAGCTGGATTGCTGCATTTGCGCACGTTTTTCAGCGTCATTGCACAAATATTGAATCTTGTTGCGCAAGCTTTCAACACTATTCACTTGTATTGCCGCACCGGTTTTTAGCGCATTTTTGCTGGCATCAGAAAAGTTATAAGTATGCTCACCAATCAAAATCGGCTTGCCCATCATCGCTGGCTCAATCAAGTTTTGGCCGCCAAAGTTCAGCAAACTGCCACCCACAAAGGTAAAGTCGCAGGCTGCATAATAAGTAAATAATTCACCCATGCTATCGCCTAAAACCACCTTTATATTTTGATTGATAGGCGCTGTTAATTGGCTGCGTCTCACATAATTGATGCCTGCATTTTTAATCAACTGCTCTACTTCATCAAAGCGCTGCGGGTGGCGCGGCACGATAATCGTTAATATATTTAAATCTTTTACCGCATCTAATATTAAGGCTTCTTCGCCCTCGCGGGTGCTGGCCGCTAAAAATATCATTTGCTCACCCAATAATGCGCGCAGTTTTAAGCCCAATTCTGCCGCATTTTCTGGCGGTTTTACATCAAACTTAATATTGCCAGCAACCAACACGCTAGGCGCACCTAATGTTTGTAAACGCGCTGCATCTTCAGTTGTTTGCGCGGCAATTGCGTTTAAGCTTTGCAAACCTTGTGTCACTAATTTACCCAATTTTGCGTAACCTGCGGCAGACTTTTCTGAAAGGCGTGCATTCAGCAGCAATAAAGGAACTTCATTTTTTTTGCATGCCGCAATTAGGTTAAACCACAATTCAGTTTCCATTAGCAAACCAATTTTAGGTTGAAAATGTTTCAAAAAGCGTTGCACCGCAAACGGCAAATCATAGGGTAAATAAACACGCTGAACGCTATTGCCAAAAAGCTGCTCGCTGGTTTCTCGCCCAGTGGGTGTGGTATGCGTCAGTAAAATTTGATGATGCGGATATTGCGTTTGCAAGGCTTTAATCAGCGGCTCTGCCGCGCGGGTTTCACCTACAGAAACGCAGTGCAGCCAAATAACAGACTTAACACTTTTTTTAGCGTAAAAATTTTTATCATAAAAGCCAAAACGCTCACGCCAATGTTGCCGATAAGCTGGCTGCTTGATGCCGCGCCACCATAATTTAAGTGGCACAAAAGGCAAAACGGCATATAGCAATACAGAATATAAAAAGCGATTCATACTGCATTTTCTCACAATTTAAGCGCGAAGTTTTGTGGCTTTATTAATACACGCACAGGCTGTGCTTTTAAGCGACTTATTTATTTTTTAAATTTTTAATTAAGTCAGTAAACACTCACCACAACTCAACGCAAATACTGGCCTCGTTTTGCGAGAAAACACACCAAAATGGTGCAAAAATGAGTGAAAAAATAGGGTTGACGAACACAAAATAAAGGCATAAATTTGCATCCAGTGCACAATATATTGTGTTTAAGCAGAGTATTTTTCGTTAAAACGGCATTAAGGTAAATGCTAAATTAATTAAATCAAAGAGTTAACTAATTGCATTGATTTTTCTGTGAACAATACAGATTAAATAAAAAAATAAGGGAGTAAACCATGCTAAAAGTCGTTGAACCAGCAAGCAAATTATCTGAAAACATCGCAACTGAAATTCCAATTCAATCAGTGTCGCTTGATATCTGGGATAAAAAATATCGACTAAAAGCAAAAAATGGCGACCATGTTGATCAAAATATGGATGACTCTTATTCACGCGTGGCGCGCGCCTTGGCAGATGTAGAAACCACAGAAGAAAAACGCCATGAATGGCATGAGAAATTTTTATGGGCATTGCGCCGCGGTGCGATTCCCGCAGGCCGCATTACCTCAAACGCAGGCGCGTTAGAGCATAAACCAGCGACATCAACCATTAACTGTACAGTTTCTGGCGTGGTGGAAGACAGCATGGACAATATTTTAAACAAAGTACACGAAGCTGGCTTAACCTTAAAAGCAGGCTGCGGTATTGGTTACGAGTTTTCTACTTTGCGTCCAAAAGGCGCATTTGTAGCGGGTGCGGGTGCATACACCAGTGGCCCATTATCTTTTATGGATATCTACGACAAAATGTGCTTTACGGTATCTAGCGCTGGCGGCCGTCGCGGTGCGCAAATGGCAACGTTTGATATTAGCCACCCAGATGTCACCGATTTTATTAAAGCCAAGCGCGAAAATGGCCGTTTACGTCAATTCAATTTGAGTTGCTTAATCACCAAAGAATTTATGGAAGCGGTAAAGGCGGACAGTGAGTGGAAACTAGCTTTCCCAGTAACAGAAAAAGAGGCGATTGTTGATGGCTTAAATACTACTGATGAGTCACAAGTAGTGTGGCGCGAATGGCCAGTTAAAGGTAAATATCTCACCAAAACCGATGGTGTAGACGCTGGCAAAGTAGCCTGCCGCGTTTACAAAATTATCAAAGCGCGCCGTTTGTGGGATGTAATTATGTCCAGCACTTACGATTTTGCTGAGCCAGGATTTATTCTGATTGACCGCGTAAACGAAATGAACAACAACTGGTTCTGCGAAAATATCCGCGCGACTAACCCTTGTGGTGAGCAACCATTGCCGCCTTATGGCGCTTGTTTATTGGGCTCAGTCAACTTAACCAAATTTGTTAAAAAACCATTCACAGACGAAGCCTATTTTGATTGGGCTGAATACCGCGAAGTAGTGGCGATTTTCACTCGCATGTTAGATAACGTGGTTGAAATCAATGGCTTACCGCTGCAACAACAACGCGATGAAATCGCGCGCAAACGCCGTCATGGCATGGGTTATTTGGGTTTAGGCTCATCGCTCACCATGATGAAAATGAAATATGGTGAAGAGGATTCACTTAAATTTACCGATGAAGTCACGCGCATGATGGCAGAAGTGGGCTGGGAAGTGGGCGTGCAATTGGCTGAAGAAAAAGGCGCCGCGCCGATTATGGAAGAAAAATTTGAAATCACTGCCGATATGCTGGCAAAACGCCCAGAAATGGCGGCAGATGGCATTAAGGTCGGCCAAAAAGTGGCGGGTAAAGTGTTGCTGGGTAAATATAGCCGCTATATGCAGCAATTTCCAGAAGGCTTGCGTAACCAAATCGCTGCTAAAGGCGTGCGTTTTACGCACCACAGCTCTATCGCGCCAACAGGCACAATATCATTGAGCTTGGCGAATAACGCCAGCAACGGCATTGAGCCATCATTCGCCCATCACTACGCACGCAACGTGATTCGTGAAGGCAAAAAATCTAAAGAGAAAGTCGATGTATTCTCTTATGAGCTATTGGCCTACCGCGAATTGGTGAATCCAAACGCCATGCCGTTTAGCGATAAACCAGAAGAGCAATTGCCTGATTATTTCTTGGATTCTTCCACCATCATGGCAAAAGCGCATGTGGATATTCAAGCCGCCTCACAAAAATGGATTGATAGCTCAATCTCAAAAACCATTAACGTGCCAACGGATTACGATTTTGAAGATTTTAAAAACATCTACTTATACGCCTACGACAAAGGCCTAAAAGGTTGTACTACTTTTAGATTTAACCCAGAGGCTTTCCAAGGCGTATTGGTGACAGAAAAAGACTTAGAAAACACCACCTACAAATTTACGCTAGAAGATGGCACAGAGCTAGAAGTGAAGGGTAATGAAGAGATTGAATATGACGGCGAAATCCATAGCGCAGCCAACTTATACGATGCATTAAAAGAAGGCTACTACGGAAAGCTATGATTGTTAAATGTCCTTAAATTTAAAATATAAATCAATAGCTTATGATGTTTTAGTGTACAACACTATTACTAATATTATTTATTGTAAAAGTTGACTTTCATCTTACTTGTCTAATATTATGAATAATGAAATTTAAATTATTCTTTTTTGTTAGATAATCGTTGGAAATATTTTTTACGAATATTGATTACAAGATTATGGGCACCTCGTTTCCTGGGGTGCCCTTTTTTATGGATTCAAATTACCAGTTAATTGATGATATCAACGAATTTTTTTCAAGATATATATTAGTTGACGGTAGAATAAATTCTCCAAAAACTTGGAAAAGTTACGCTTATTGGTTGCTGGACTTTCTGAAATGGACAATTGCAAATAATTTGAATTGGAAATATTTAACAATTTCAGACATAGTGGTTTATAGAAATTGGTCTATTGAAACCTGTTCTCTAACTCCCTCAACCGTAAATTTAAGAATTGGAGTTTTAAAAAGATTTTATCAATACGCCTTTGAAAATAATCTAGTTAATCATAATCCAATAAAAAGTATCGAAACAAAATTTTATGTCGATAAGCATTCAGATTTCCTATCACATTCACATAAACTAACATTAACTAGAAATTTGTTGAGTGTTAAAACACATAGTGAATTACCAAAGTTTTATTCAGATGTTGATTTAGTAAAGATATTTAACGTTGTGCACTCAGATCGTCTAAGGTTGATGATGAGACTAATGCTCGAATGTGGTTTAAGAAGACAAGAAGTAGCAGAGTTGCCTTTAGTAACAATAGAAGAAACTATCAAAATTGCTCAGAAAATTGGGCCAAGTAGTGAGATATTGCTTAAACTTCCAGCTTATATTTGCAAAGGAAACAAATCACGTTCAGTGATAATTTCATATCCCACTGTCATGAGGTTAATGCAATACCGAGCAACAGTAAGACCGAAGCTAGAGAAAAAATTTAAGAGTCTCAATAAAAAAATTCCAATTAATTTTTGGCTTACACATTTGGGTACTGAGTATAAACCTGAATCACTTTCGATAGAAATCAGTCTGTTAGGAAAAAAAGCTGGTGTTGAAAAGGCAACCCCTCATAAATTTCGTCATACATTTGCTACCAATTTATTTGCCTTAACAAATGATTTGAGACTAGTTCAAAAACTATTAGGACATTCTCATATACACACCACAACTATTTATGAACATACTGCTGCGAATGACAGATTGGGATTGTTGGCAGATTATCAAAATAATTTAAATAATTTATTAAAGTAAAAATATGGGCTCACCACAAAAAAACAGAAAAGTTTATGGGATTTCGGAAATCTCTAAAGATATAACCTTTGAAAATATTCCTTCAAGTTACGAATTCACAATTGCTGGAGTAAATTTAGATTTTAAACGTTTCATTTTAAAAAAAGATAAAACCGACGATATTGCATGGGCTTTTGCAGTTGTAGCATGGCGAAAACGTAATGATATTGAGGCATCAACCATAATTTTACATATTAACGCTATTGATCGTTTTTTTGAGTTCATATCAACTGAAAAAGGACCTGTCGGATTAAATGATTTCAATCAATCTTTAATTAACGAATTTATTTATTGGTTAAAATTCATTTCAAAAAAGAGACTTAATAAAGATGAAAACTTATCAGAAACCTCTAAAAGTAAATATTGGGGGGTAATCAGAGATTATATTAGAGATCTAATTATCTACGAAATGATAAGTCCAGATTTAGAATTTCCAATTCAAATGTTTAATTTAAATGAATTTCAACCATTTAAAGCCTATACAGAAAATGAAGTAAAACAAATATTATATGCTTGTATTAAAGACACTAAATCTGTCCTATTAAATAATCAAATTGTCGGTAATAGAGGAGTTCTTTCACCATACCTTGCAATATTAATACCACACGCTTTATTACTTTCATTGAGAACAGGTATAAACCCCGAAGTGCTATTCAACATTGATATTACTTCAATTTCTGTTAAAGAAAGTCATATTTTGAATTCAAAAATTTTGATTTTGCCAATTAAAAAACGATCCCGCAAATCACAAAATATCGAGCTAAAAGATGAGATTGAAAAAGGATTTCGTGTGAAAAGTAACGTTGCAAGGCTCTTAGATGAGGTTGAAAAAATAACTAGTCCTGCAAGATCGTCACTTGCTAATAATAGTCCTCTAAAGAATAAACTTTGGTTGGTAATGTCAGATAGTGGGGTAATTAATACCTTTAACAACTTTAGATACTTCGCATCCCTTCAATCATTTTCAAAAAGACATAATATTACTGATGAGTTTGGTAAATTAGTTGATATTAATTTCAGGAGATTTAGACCTACTTTTGCAGAGGCCATGCTTAAATTGAATGGAGGGGATGTACGCGATCTTCAAAAAAGGCTTGGTCATTCAAATTTGGCTACAACAATGGGATATTTAGATCCTAACCTTGAAGACCGTATTAAAGCATTTAATTATGCAGGTAAGACAATGGTTGAGTGGACCTTCAAAGGTGATAAAAAGCCATCTGTAGAACAGGTTGCAAATAAACTTGAAATTTCATTAGAAACCGCTGAAAAGTTCAGCAATGGAGATTTTAATATGGGTGTTGCAAAATGCAAAGATCCATTTAACTCACC
This sequence comes from Methylotenera sp., assembly GCA_021732405.1. Classification (GTDB taxonomy): domain Bacteria; phylum Pseudomonadota; class Gammaproteobacteria; order Burkholderiales; family Methylophilaceae; genus Methylotenera_A. The sequence continues at coordinate 3,949 of JAKFVB010000011.1, read as the reverse complement.
TCTAAAAGGTATTAAAAGCGGTGAATTATGTACAGAGTATTTAGCATGTTTTCGTTGTGGAAACTGCGTTGTTGTAAAAGAAGACAATCATCGATTGTTTAGTTTTTACCATTGGTTGATATCAAAAAAGATGATTTTGGGAGAGGAAAAGTGGAAATCCTCTTATAGCTGGATCATTGAGATCATTGACAATGATATTGCTCCTAAATTGGGAGATCAGGAATGGGTGAACATAAGAAAATTTGAAGCTATGAACAATCCATTTCCAATGTGGGCTATCTAACAATTGAAAATATAAAATGAACAATAATCAATACAATTTGAAGCCAAAACCAGTTCAAGGAGATTTCGACCGAACCAACCTTACTATTTCCTCTAAATCAAAATATGAAGATTCATCATGGGATTTTAGTGAGTTTGAATTTAATCCGAATGTTAAACCTACAGCTTCAATTCTTAGATTTGATTTTGAATTAAATAATGGTTTAAGTTTTTCAGATGAAATTTATAAGACATTAAAAAATTCCTTTAAAGAAATTATTTATAGCATGGCCTCTTCGCCAAAAGGAAAGCTACCATCTCCAGCAACATTAAAGAAAAAATACAGTAGTTTCAGATTCTTTTTTAATTTTATTATTGATAACAATTATTCGAGTTTAAAACAATTAAGTCGAGCGGATACAGATCAGTATATTTTGTTAGTGAAAGATCAGGATGTGCATCCTGTAACCAAAATTAATCAAATTGATGTACTTAGCAATTTATGGAAATATAGAAAGAATTATTCGGAACCAATAAGTTTCGACGCTCTAAACGGTCAGTCATCACAAACAGTAGCGTCAGTTACAAGACAGGATAAGGCTGAGAATAAATATGATTTTATACCTGATGAAGTTTGTCAAAATTTAATTAGATCCTGTGTTAAGTTAATCCGAGAAAAAGGTATCGATGTTGCTTTAGCAGTGCAGACTAGAGATCAGGCTAGTTTGAATGAATTAATTAGAGGTAAATCAAGGGCAAATAAAAATAGAGCTAAAACAAAATCACTAATTGGATTGGAAATAAATAACTCTGAAGTAACTACTTTAGCAAGGCAAATGCTAACTTGTTGTTACGTAATTATTAATTTTTTTACAGGTATTAGGGCATCCGAAATGCTCTCGTTAGGACCAAATACCATTGTCATAGAAGATAGACATACCTGGATATTAGGGAGTCAGTTCAAAATACAAAAGAAAAAAAGAAGGTGGATGGCTCCTGAAGTTGTACATGAAGCGTTTCATTTAGCTAAATCTCTAACTCAATCAATGCGAGATTCTATTGATTATGAGATTGTAAAAACAATTGATGAAGCGATAATAAAAGAACTAACAGATTTAAAAAATGAACTTTTTTTGAATTGGTCACAAAAAAGAAAACATGGATATATCTTTCAATCAGCACCTCAAGTGTCAAATATTAAAAGTTCTATCCATACCAGTCTGAAAGAGCTAGTTGTATTATTTGGCATTAAGGATGAGTCTGGCGAATATTGGAACTTACATTCGCATCAGTTTCGCAGGTCTTTCGTAAGATTTATGTGTGCAAACGCTATGAACATTCGTTATTTGCAGGAGCATATGGGTCATAGGTCGTTAGATATGACTGCTTGGTATGACAGTGATGATATAGAACTCACTGAAGAGATTTCTAAGCAAATGAAAGAATTCAAGACCCAAAAGCTTGAACCTATTTTCAACGGAAGCCAAAAAATAACTGGTGCCGGTTCTGAAAATTTAATTAATGAACGTAAAGACTATTATGTGGGCATTACGGTAACAAAATCAAAAAATAAATTTTTAGAGGATTTGGCGGATGACGTTTCTTTAAGATCTACTGGTCATTCATGGTGCATGGGGGATTCTTCTGTAGGTAGTTGTACTGGAGTGGTCGGCTGCATGATGGATGTTAGTATGACTCAGAAATGTACCAGTGCATTGATTACGGAAGAACATTTGCCCGCCTGGGAGAAAATCAAAATTAAGAATGTTCAGTTATTAAATTCTTCTGAATTAGGTCTACATCAAAAAGAGGCATTGAAACGAGTCATTGCAGAAACTATTGATCCAACTATAAATGCGCTTAGAAGTTCACAGGCGCTATCATAATGCCATCGAATAAGAAAGCTACTAATGCGTTAATTAAACACAAGGTTGAGTTGGAAGAAAAAAACCACAACAGTATTGTGGAAGCAATTGTTAGAATAAAAAACGCAAAACCCCAGGTTATCCGGCTCAGTCCTATTGGTAAAGTAACAGTAGCAGATTTAGCTAAAGAATCGGGTGTATCAAGAGCATCTCTATACGGAAATCACAAATCTTTATTGGACGAGTTAGAGAAAATTAATAGTAAGCGAACAATTAGCATCACTGAAAAACGTAAAATAAAAGAAAAAAAGATTGATTCAGATAAAGAATTAATTAAAGATTTAACAAAGAGTAAACAACTTTTAGCTCAAGAAAATTATAGTTTAAATGAGCAAAATAAAACTTTGAAACGGCAAATAGAAGCCCTAATCTCTCAACTTGGATCAAAAGAAAACGTTATTTCTGGAAATTTTAAGAAATAATTTATTATTTACTATATTTAATATTAATCTTTAAATCTGATACCTAGATTATTCTCAGTGTTCTTTGATCATGCTGGACTTCACCCGCTTCTCGTCTTAGGTGCATGTTTATTTGTGACTAAATCTGAACAACTTAAGTTGATTTATCCTATGGCAACAAGTCCTTAATAATTAATCATCAACTTACTATAGTTGTAACCTTTTAGATTACGATTGTTAACTTTTAGGTAACAATAAAAATCTTTAAGAAATTTTAAAATATATATCAAGTTCAATTTTTTATTAAAATTTAAATCTATAAATTATTCAAACCTATTATTTCTTTATTTATGATCTGCAAAAGATCATCAGCTTCAACATCGTTCCTTTTAATCATGTAAGTCAATGTCAATAAAGTTAATGGTTCAATCTTTAAGACATTAGCTAAACTTTCAATTTTATCAAGCGTAGGACTTTTAATTGCCCTCTCTAAGGCACTTATATAAGTTCTGCTTGAAACATTCGAAAAATCCTCTTGAGTCAATCCTTTATTCAATCTGATTTGTTTTAAAGCTTTTGCAAATGCATTTTTGATTTCCATAGAGAATCCAATTATTTAAAAACTCTATCTTGCTAAAATGAATACTATAGGGCTACAATCTATAGTGTTCATTATCAATATATTTTCTACGACCAATGAAGCTGCACGTCATTTCAGATTTACACAATGAGTTCTCGTTGCACCAGCCCTCGCCCGTTTCATATGAAGCCGACGTGATTGTGCTGCCTGGTGACATATGGAAATATGCGCGCGGCATTGGTTGGGCGCGTGAGACATGGCCTAATCAAAAAATCGTCTATGTTGCCGGAAACCATGAGTTTTACGGCAAGATGCGTAAACCTACTCTGGCTAAATTACACATCGCAGCCAAAGAATGTGGCATTGATTTTTTAGATAACGACGAAGTCATCATTGATGGCGTGCGCTTTCTAGGCGCAACGCTATGGACTGATTTTGAGCTTTTCGGTAAAGACAAGCAACGTCATTGTATGCGCGAAGGCCAAAACGGCTTGAATGATTTTAGAGTTATTCATGAAGCTAAAGGCACCTTCAGCCCGATTGATTCCGTGCTCTTGCATCGTTCTACAGTTGAATTTCTAAAAGCAAAACTTGATACGCCATTCAATGGAAAAACGGTTGTAGTAACTCATCACTTACCCTCTGAAAAATCGGTTGTTAAATTGCATCGAATATTGACCCATCTAGCCTAGAAATATGCATCTAATTTTGACCCACGTAGCGATACTAATCTGCTCACAACCTGAGCAGGAGAATAGGAGTGATCGACGTGGCGATATTAA
>JAKFVB010000035.1 GCA_021732405.1 Methylotenera sp. | reverse complement strand
AGAAGCATGGCGGCAAAAAGTGGAGCGTATTGGTAATTTAAATTATCCAGCCGTGGCAAAAGACCAAAAAATATATGGTCAATTACGCATGACGGTATCGATTAAAGCAGATGGCAGCATTGAAAGTATCGTGATTGATAAAAGCTCGGGTTCTAAAATTCTGGATGAAGCGGCAAAAAATATTGTGAATTTGGCGGCGCCTTACGCTAGATTTTCGGAAGAAATGAAGAAAAACACTGATATTTTGGGCATCACCCGAACGTGGACATTTACCCAAGAAGATGCAATTGCAACCCAATAATTTGAGTCAAAATAAGTGTTAAGTTAAATGCAAAATTATTTTAAAAACCACGTCTTTTTCTGTCTAAATCAGCGTCCAGATGGTGAATCTTGTTGCCAAGATAAAGGCGCGGAAGCGGCGTTTGATTATATGAAATCGCGCGTCAAAAAATTGGGTTTGAACGGTGAAGGCAAGGTTAGAGTTAATCGAGCAGGATGTTTTGACCGCTGTGAATTAGGGCCGTTACTCGTGGTTTACCCACAGGCAGTTTGGTATACATTTGTGGATAATGACGATATTGATGAGATTATTGAAAGCCATTTAATCAACGGCAAAGTGGTCAATCGATTAATAGTTGAATGATTAAAAAAACTTAACCCATTTTTAGTGTTAAGTTTTGGCTCACTTGAGTTTCAGTCTAACTGCAAAGCGCATTCGATATGCGCTTTAATTTTTTCTTTTAAATTTTGTTGAGTCACAACATCTAAAACGACAGGCTGACCTTTTCGTAGCGCTTCTCCCCAATGTGAGTTAGGAAAATGTTTGTCATGTTCAAAACGCGGAATCACATGCCAGTGCACATGCGGCGTTTTATTACCAAGACTGGCTAGATTGATTTTATCGGCGTGTGTCACTTCCCTTAATGCCAGCTCAACTGCAAAAACCGTTTTCATCATTTTTGCGCGTTGCAAAGGTGTTAAGTCAGTCATTTCCTTAACGTGTTCAAGCAACTCAACGCGGCAATAAGCAGGATAATCCGCATCATTAAGCATCACCACTCGGCAAAAATCGTCTTGCCACATAATTTGGTGTGGGCTGGGCTTACATAAATCGCAAGTGCTCAATTATGAAGCCGCCAGCATTCGGTCTAGGGTCAATTTAGCTAATTTGGCTTCATGTGCAGGTACTTTAATCTGGTTCACAATATTGCCATCCGCCAAGTTTTCTAGCGTCCAAGCCAAATGCTGCGGGTCAATGCGCGCCATGGTGCTGCATTCGCACACCACATGGCTCATAAATTGTACTAGCTTGCCTTGCGGTTTCATTTGCTCAGCTAAGCGATTCACCAAGTTTAGCTCGGTGCCCACTAGCCATTTGGTATTAGGCGCTGCTTCACTCACGGTTTTTAAAATATATTCAGTAGAGCCCACATAATCAGAATTCAGGCACACTTCAAACGGCGCTTCAGGATGTGAAATCACAATGCCATCAGGATGGTCGGCACGGAATTTGGTAATGTTTTGCAACCTGAACATCTGATGCACGGCACAATGACCTTTCCACAACAGAATCTTGGCGTTTTTAATTTCCTCAACGGTTAGTCCGCCCATTGGTTGGTCAGGGTCCCAAATTGGCATTTGTTCTAAGGGAATACCCATTTTGTGGCCAGACCAGCGACCCAAGTTTTGATCAGGGAAAAACAATACTTTTTCGCGCTGGGCAAAACTCCACTCCAAGATTTTTGGCGCGTTGGTGCTGGTGCATACAATACCGCCGTGCTCCCCGCAGAACGCTTTTAAATCAGCGGCAGAATTAATATAAGTAACGGGCGTGATTATTTCATCGAAATCTAGCACCTTGCTCAATTCGCGATAACTACGCTCAACCTTCGCTAAATTTGCCATATCCGCCATACTGCAACCTGCGGCCAAATCTGGTAGAACAACGATTTGCTCTGGGCGGCTTAAGATATCCGCTACTTCTGCCATAAAATGTACGCCCAAAAACACGATAAATTCCGCGTCTAAGTCTTCACAATAGCGCGATAATTTAAGTGAATCGCCAGTGAAATCCGCATGGCGATACACGGCTTCGTTTTGATAATGGTGGCCTAAAATCACCAAGCGTTTACCCAGCTTATTGCGTGCGGCAATAATGCGGCGCTGGCAATCGGCGTCATCAACAGCCTGATATTTTTCAAATTTAACCGGAATAGATTTAAGTGCTTCAGTTTGCATATGGGTTTGAGCTTGAAATGCTTAAGTAGTTTATTTTATAACTTTATAATGCTTAAAGCGAACGCGATGCTTAATATAATTTAACTTATTAAGTACGAATGTTTGCTATAAAACCAGACCGTGGCGTTCGCCTAATCTTTTAAGCGCATCGATATTAGTCCAAGAGAAAACGCGATTTGCCGCCTCGCGCCAATCTACCCACTCATAACGCGTATGCTCATTTGGGGCCAGAGTAATCGGCAAAGTTTGCGCTAGTTCTAAGCCAAATAAATGCTCAACATTTTCTACCACGCCCGGCGCATAACGATGCCGCCAATGCGGATAAATTTCATAGGTATTACTTGCTTGCCAATCTTGAAAATCATATTGATTAGCATCTAATCCTGTTTCTTCCAGCACTTCGCGCATCGCCGCTTGTTTAGGTGTTTCATTACCCTCAATGCTGCCAGTAACAGATTGCCAGAAGCCTGCTTTGTCGGCGCGCTCCATGATTAACACTTGTAAATCTTTGGTATGAATTAATACGAGTGCAGAAATTGGTGTTTTAAAGTCGTTAAGCACGTTAAATTTCGGATAAATTAGGTGTTAAGTCGCTTATTTAGCGCTTGACGCGGCATTCACTAGGTTTTTAGGTAACTGAAACACTACGCTTTCAATCACGCCTTGCAGCTCAGTCACATTGGCAGCGCCTAAACTTTCTAGCTTAGTAATCACTTCTTTCACTAAAATTTCGGGTGCCGATGCGCCAGCAGATACGCCAATTTTCTTTTTGCCGATGAGCCATTCTGCTTTTAAATAGCTGGCGTTATCCACCATATAAGCCTCAACACCTTGATTGTGCGCGACTTCTCTTAGTCGGTTAGAGTTTGAGCTATTGGGCGAGCCGACCACAATCACCAGATCACAATCTTTCGCCATGATTTTGACTGCATCTTGGCGGTTTTGCGTGGCGTAGCAAATATCATCACTTTTAGGTGCTTGAATCAGCGGAAATTTGGATTTAAGTGCATCAATTACCAGCGCCGCATCATCCATAGAAAGCGTAGTTTGCGTCACAAAAGCCAGTTTTTCAGCATTTTTAACCGTTAAGTTTTGCACATCTTCAGGCGTTTCAACCAAATACATACCTAAGCTTATTGCATCTTCTTCTGGATGGTCGTCATTGTCTTCCTGACCCCTTTCAACTTGACCCATTGTACCCTCAACCTCTGGATGACCCTTATGGCCAATCATCACGATTTCCATACCAGCCTGACGCATTTTTGCCACTTCGATATGGACTTTGGTGACTAGCGGGCAAGTCGCATCAAACGCGGTTAATCCGCGCGCTTCGGCCTCTTTTCTTACTGCTTTAGATACGCCATGCGCGCTAAAAATCACCGTGCTGCCTGCTGGAATTTTATCTAATTCATTGACGAAAATAGCGCCTTTGGCACGCAAGCCATCCACTACAAATTTATTGTGAACTACTTCGTTACGCACATAAATCGGTGCGCCAAATTTCTCTAAAGCTTGTTCAACAATAATAATCGCGCGGTCTACTCCAGCGCAAAAACCACGCGGGTTGGCCAAAACAATCTCAGGTGAAATTTCGGCTTTAGTTTCAACTTGTTGGCTACTATTCAAATCGTTAACACCTTGTTAATTGGGTATAATGGCACAAATTTTTACTGAATCGCCTGTACAATTTTATGAAAAATACAGCAACTTTACTCATTACTTGCCCAGATGCTAAAGGCATCGTGGCAGCAATTGCTGATTTTTTATATCAGCATAATGCCAATATTTTACACGCAGACCAACATCAAGATGCAGAAAATAATCTATTTTTAATGCGCGTTGAGTGGGATGTGGCGAATTTTAATTTATCTGAGGCGGATTTTAGCGCTGCTTTTGCGCCAATTGCGTCCAAGTTTAGCATGCAATGGCAACTTAAACTTTCACAACATAAAACGCGCGTTGCCATTATGGTCTCGCAATATGATCACTGCTTGGCTGATTTATTGCACCGCCATAAAAGCGGTGAGTTAGCCTGCGAAATCCCATTGGTGATTAGCAATCATCGCGATACTGAGGCTTTGGTTAAATTTTACGGCATTGATTTTCACTATCTGCCAGTGATTAAAGACAGTGCGATAACAAAATCGAACAAGGCGGATGTTGAAGCGGCACAGTTTAAATTATTTGCCGACTACAATATTGATTTAATCGTGCTGGCACGCTATATGCAGATTTTATCGCCTGATTTTGTGGCGCGTTATCCGCAAAAAATCATCAATATCCATCACTCATTTTTGCCCGCGTTTATTGGCGCACGACCTTATCATCGCGCATTTGAGCGCGGCGTTAAACTCATCGGCGCAACAGGCCACTACGTGACAGAAGTGCTGGATGAAGGGCCGATTATTGAACAGGATATCGACCGCATTTCGCATCGCGACCAAGTCGAAGATTTGATTCAAAAGGGACGCGATTTAGAGCGCATTGTGTTATCTAAAGCTGTGCGCTGGCATATTGAAAATCGCATTTTACTATATGCCAATAAAACGGTGATTTTTGATTAGTCGCGTTTGGCAAACAAAAAAGCGAGGTTGAATACCTCGCTTTTTTATATGCATTAAGAGCTCAGATTAAGGCAGTAAATGCTCTAGCGCAAATAAATCAGCCGCCTTTTCGCGCTGGCGAATCAGGTGCAATTTATCGCCATCAACCATCACTTCTGCCGCCCGGCCGCGCGTATTGTAATTACTTGCCATGCTCATGCCGTAAGCCCCTGCTGATTTGATGGCTAATAAATCGCCTTCTGCCAAATTAAGCGCACGGTCATGACCTAAAAAATCACCACTTTCACATACTGGGCCAACAATTTCATAGGTGCTACTTGCGCCATCACGCGGGTTAACCGCTACGATGTTGTGGTAAGCGTCATACAAAGCAGGGCGCATTAAATCGTTCATGGCGGCATCCACAATGGCAAAATTTTTGCTCTCTGTATGCTTTAAATATTCTACTTTTGTGAGTAACACGCCAGCATTTCCCACCAAAGCGCGACCTGGCTCAAATAATATTTTCACATTTTTATGCGTTAACTTTGCCAAAATCGCTTGTGCGTAAGTTTTGAACTCTGGTGGCGTTTCATCTGAATAGGTAATGCCAATACCGCCGCCCACATCAATATGCGAAATCGGTATATTTTTAGCGGCAAGTGTATCCACCAAGCCTAAAATCAAATCCAGCGCCTCAATAAAAGGTGCTAGCTCTGTGATTTGTGAGCCAATATGGCAATCAACTCCATGTACGGCAATATTCGGCATAGCGGCTGCTTGCTCATAAACCGCAATTGCATCTTCAAACGCCACACCAAATTTATTATTTTTAAGGCCAGTCGAAATATAAGGGTGCGTTTTAGCGTCTACATTCGGGTTAACTCGCAGCGAAACAGGCGCAATTTTGCCCATCTCGCCCGCTACTTGGTTCAGCCGATTTAATTCGCTTGCTGATTCCACATTAAAGCAAAAAATACCTGCATTTAGCGCGCTGCGCATTTCATCTGCATTTTTGCCTACACCAGAAAATACAATTTTTTGCGGGTCGCCACCTGCGGCTAAAACGCGCGCCAATTCGCCGCCAGAAACGATATCAAACCCTGCGCCTAATTTTGCAAATAAATTCAAAATAGCGATGTTGGGATTAGCTTTTACCGCAAAACAAACTAGATGATTCGTGCCAATTAAACCTGCACTAAAATCGCTAAAAGCTTGCATTAAAGCCGCTTTAGAATATACATAGCAGGGCGTATTGAATTCCTCAGCAATTTGGCTTAAGGCAATATTTTCGGCATATAGCGTGCCATTTTTAAAATCAAATTCGTTCACGTTATTATTCTTTAACTGTAGGTTGGGTTGAGGGTGATTTTTCAGCATCCAGTTTATTGGTATCACTCGTTGGCTTAGCTACTTCTTGCGGATAGCGCTGCTCGGGAATATAGAGCGGGCCTTTAGTGCCGCAGCCCATTAACGCACTGCAAAATAAACACAATGCAGCAGTGCTGAGTAGATGATTTTTTAGTTTAAACATTGCGCGCTCGCAACTCATATAAAAGCTTATTTTAACATTATTGCGTGTTTGTAGCAGGTTAAGCTTTGCGCAATAAGTAATCACAAAAGTGGTTAAATACCGTTTGTTACCGCTATTTTGCCGAATATCGGATACTGCTAGCCTCGCCAATTTAAGTTTGGCATGATTCAATCAAGCAAAAAAGGATACTTAAAATGGATAAATGGAAAAAATTGCAGCAAGGGTTCACATTGGTTGAGTTAATGATTGTGATTGCTATTATTGGAATTTTGGCTGCGATTGCGATTCCTAGCTATACCAATTATGTCAGGCAAGCGCGTGCAACTGAGGCAACTGGTGCGCTAGCAGACATGCGCATTAGAATGGAACAGTATTTTCAGGATAATCGCACTTATGTAGGTGGTCCATGTGCCGCACCTACTGGAACAAGCACTACTTTTTTTGCATTCTCATGCAGCGTTGCAGGTACGGCTACAGCCTATACTTTGGCTGCAACAGGTGCAGGTGAGATGGCCGCCTACACGTATAGCATTAATCAAGCTAACACTAAAACCTCTTCATTTAATGCTACATGCTGGTCACTTAAACCCAGCGGTATTTGTTAATAATGTTCAAATTTAAACAATCTGGGTTTTCGTTAGTAGAGCTGATGGTTACCGTTGCCATCATCGGCATTCTAGGTTCACTCGCTGCCCCTAGCTATCGCGCTTGGATACAAAACACAAAAGTGCGTACCGCTGCTGAATCTATTTTAAATGGCATACAAAAAGCGCGCACTGAAGCATTAATGCGAAATGTTCCAGTACGTTTTACCTTAGGCGCAAATTCTGCTTGGACAGTTGGTTGTGTGACAGTGGTTGCTGATTTAAATGCTGACGGCGTAGATGATTGCCCAGCCACAATTGAAACGCGTAGTAACAATGAGGGTAATACCTCTGCTGCAATTATCAGCCCAACACCAGGTGGCGCTACTCAGGCAGTCTTTAACAATTTGGGCGTTAAATCGACAGCAGTAGCAAATCAGCTTACACAAGTAGCTGTTAACTTTACAGGGGCAGATCGTAATTTGAACATCACCTTAGGCACTGGCGGCACTGTGCGCTTGTGCGATCCAAACGCAAATGTTTCGGACCCACGTAGATGCTAACTGCTATTCATACTTAACGAGTAAATGATGACGAAAAATAAATCTACCAGAAAGATGCCAGCTAATCAGCCATCACAAAAGGGTGCTGTATTAATAGAGGCGATGATTGCTATTCTTATTTTTTCATTTGGTATTTTAGCGATTACTGGCTTGCAGGGCGTTATGATGAAAAATACAGCCGATGCAACTTATCGGGCAGAAGCTGCCTATGTGGTTCAGCAGCAATTAGGAGAAATGTTATCTAGCCCAATCGCGCTAGGCGGAAATAATGTCACTCCTGTTGCTAGCTTACCCAGTGGTGAATTAACGACTAGATTACTTTCTGAAGGCCGGTTTCAATTTGTAGTGACTTGGCAAGTGCCTGGCGAAACACAGCATAGTTATGAAGCTGTTACTTCTATTTTTACAGCGAGATAAGCATGTATAAAAAATTATCAACAATTGGAAATCAAGCAGGCTTTAGTTTAGTGGAATTAATGGTCGGCCTTGTTATTGGCTTAATTGCAACAATTGTTGTCATGCAAACTTTTTCTGCATTTGAAGGCAGCAAACGCACTACTACAGGCATTGCAGATGCGCAAACTAATGGCAATATTGGTTTGTATATGATTCAACGTGAGCTACAGTTTGCGGGTTATGGCATACCGTTAACCAGTGGCACATTGCCAACAATCACACCGGCTACAGCAGCTAACACTTTTCAATTTGCAAATTATGCCAATCAAACGCCTGATGAAGTAAAAGCGGCAAAACAAGCAGCTATCAATGCTTACAACACAAGGATTGAAGCAGATAAAGTATTTGTCGCAGGCGGGGTTAATTACTCCGCATTGAAATGTGACACTGCTGCACCATCTGATGTGATTAATTTAGATATCGACAATGTTTCAGCACTGCCTAATGCAACCAGTATTGCCAGAAATATTATTACACCAGTCACTATTACGGACGGGGCAAATAGTGATTCGATTGTTGTGCGCTATGGCGATAGTACAAGAGGCGCAATCGCTACTGATATTGTCACTTTAACGGGTTCAGATTATATCGGCGTAGATAATAACATGGGCTGCAGAAACAATGATGTGGTATTGGTGACCAGAAACGCCAGCATATCCTGCTTTGCAACTAGAGTAACGGCGACAGGAGTTAATGGCCCTGCAAACGGCATTACCGTTTTATCGAACGCAGGTTTGATGCAAAACGACAAGGTTGCCTGTTTAGGGCAGGTTAAGGCAGTGACCTTTGATGTTGCCGCCAACCAATTAAGAAGGACCAATCCTACAACTGGCGCACAAGAAGCAATTTTAAGTGAAATCGTCAGCCTGCAAGCGCAATATGGCGTGGCAGATACACCGAATAGCGAGCTAGTGACTAGCTGGCAAGATGCAACAGGTGGTTGGGCACCCGCTACTATTTCAATTGCAGACCGCAATCGCATTAAAGTAGTACGCATTGCGGTAATCGCTAGAAACAATTTATTAGAAAGAGATGTCGTCAGCCAGCTTTGTGATGGAGCAGCGGTAGGGCCAGCAAGGGTTTGTGTGTTTGGCGGTAATTTAGATTTATCAGGCACGTTGGGCGCTAACTGGACTAATTATCGTTACCGCGTATACGAAGTGACCGTGCCATTGAGAAACATGTTGGCTGCCAGCCCACAACTGTAAAGACTAAAACAATGTACTTAATATTAACTGTTATGAAAGGGCATCATCAATGTTGAATTCAACTCTGATGATTCGTCATCAACTGATGGCTAAGTCACAAAAAGGCTTAGTATTATTTGTTGCCTTAATTGCATTGGTTGCAATGTCATTAGCTGCCGCTGCGCTAATTCGCTCTGTTGATAGCGGCGTACTCGTCGCAGGAAACTTGGCATTTAAGCAATCGGCCATTATGTCGGCAGAAACGGGTATCGCGAGAGCTTACAGATTCATTAACGAATCTGGAGAGGCGGCACTTCAAGCGCCAGCAGCTGGATATTTTGCAAATTTAGATGGTGTGCTTTTAGAAACACCTGCCTCATTAAATAGCGCGGCAAATTGGGCTAACGCAATACAAATTGCCAGTGATATCGATGACAGAAGCGGTAATGAAACGCGCATCATTTTGCAGCGTATGTGCCGCAACGCAGGTGCAGTTACACAAGAAAACTGCTTAGTTGGTACAGGTAATTCTGCAGCTAACTCACAAGGCGCAAAAAGTGAGGGCGGCGGTGCAGGTGGTGGTGGCTTTGGCGCACAAAAAGGCGGAGCAGATGCGGTAGTTTACCGTGCTACTGTAAGAGTTACTGGCCCCAAAAACACCGTCAGTTTTTTGCAAGCTTTTATTTATTAACTAAAAATTATCGTTAAGTTTGATAAGGATTTTCACATGACATTGCCTACAAAAAACAAGATTCAGCACAAGTTGTTACGCGTGTTTAGCATGATGGTATTAACGCTAACTATGAATCACAGTTATGCGGCCTTAACCGATTTAGGTAACGCGCCGCTGGTGAGCGCAACTACTGGCGATGTGCTACCAAACTTGATGTATATATTAGATAACTCGGGCAGTATGGCTTCTAACTACATGCCAGACTATATCAATGATAACAACAAATGTAAAAGTACTACTTCAACATCAATAACGGCAACTGCGTTTACAGCAAGTTGCGCCTTTGGTGACCCAGCTTACAACACAAGTGATTTTAATACGATTTATTACGATCCTCAAACTACTTACAACCCTGCTAGAAATGCAGATGGTACTCAGAGAAACTCGATGACCAGCGCCAATACGTCTGGCTGGACCGCTGTGCCTAACGATGCTTATGGGGTACAAAGCAACACTAACGCCAGATTGGTGCCCAATTCAAGCCTTACAGATGGTTACCTAGACCGTGTTTGGTGTAATACAACAGGTACAATTAGTGCCGCCCAAGCAAATAATCCAGCAATATGTAAACGAAACAATCAATATACTTATCCAAACATTGTTAGCGGTAACCAAGCGCAATCCTATAATCAGGCGCGCGACGCTTATGGTTATCCCTACTATTATAAAGTAGCCGCGGGTGAATATTGTACGGATAGGAATTTAACCACTTGTAGAGCAACACAAAATGCTACACATACTTTTCCTGCTAAGGTACGGTGGTGTACAAGTGGTAATGTAGCTTCTGCAATTGGCTGTCAGGGAAAATATTCGGAAACTACAAACCACACGCTTGCGCGCTGGTCAGGTGTTGTTTCCAGTAACGTAAGTAGTATTCGTATACTGCCAGAAACATTAGGTTGTGGCGCCACTGGACAACCTTCATGTGTTTCACCCACAGCATTAACGGTAGGCAGCATTACACTAGATGGTGTAAGCATCATTCCGTTATCTCCCAGCCCAGCGCTAACGATTACCAATACAACAAATGCGACTCAAAGAGCAACCTTAGCCAGTAATATTGCAGCGGCGATTAATACCCACGTGAGTAGTCCTGACTTTACGGCAACAGCTAGCGGAGATACGGTTATATTAAACGAATTTACCAATGCAACACTTGTGATGACTACCGCTTCACCACAGCCGACAGCAAACCAGCCTGGTACTAAGTCAGTCGGCACACTAACTGTAACTTCAGCAAGATCTGATAATAGCGGCAGTAGTATCACTGGTATCACAGTAGGTTCAACTCAAATTTTAAATGCCACGATTAACGGTACTGGCAGTGCAAATAACCGTACTAACAGAAATGCATTAGCAGATGCATTGGTTACGCGTATTAATAGTTTTGTATCGAGCCCCGATTTTAATGCGGTATCTGATGGCGCAAATAACCCTGTTATTACGATTACCGCAGCTAATAATAGTGCTAGCACTAACCAAACACTTGCATTTACCGAAAATGACCCAAATAGTCGATTAAGTATTACGCGCTCAGGAATGACAGGCGGTTCTGACGATACTGTTAAGACTTATACAATACCTCATACAATTACACAGTCTGCTAATACAGCCGTGGTACCAACTTTCCAACGAGTGGATATTGAGCCTGGTTTAACTTTTGAAAAGTATCCTAGCCGGTTAGACTGTCCAGGTTCTGTGTGTACGTATGAAGAAGAAATGACCAATTTTGCAAACTGGTACAGCTACTATCGTACTCGTATGCAATTGATGAAGTCTTCAACCAGCTTAGCGTTTCAATCTATTGATACACGTTTTAGAGTAGGCTTTATTACGATTAACAGTGCAAGCAGCAATTATTTGCCTGTTGCACAATACAGCGCAACGCAAAAGTCGAACTGGTATAGCAGATTGTTTGCGGCAAATCCTAGTGGCGGTACACCATTAAGACAATCGTTATCGACTGTTGGCCGTATTTTTGCAGGCAGAGGCTCTAGCGCAGGAGTCAGTTCGCAAGATCCTGTACAGTTTTCATGCCAACAAAACTTTTCCATACTAACTACAGATGGTTACTGGAACGGTAGTGGAGGGGTGGAAGTAAATGGATCGACTGCCATTGGCAATTTGGATGGCGGTAGCACGCCAAGACCGCAGTTTGAAGGCACAGCAACTAGCAATACACTAGCAGACGTTGCAAAATATTATTACGATACCGATTTGCGTACCTCTGGATTTGGTAATTGTACGGGCAGCACAAGGCCAAATGGCACCACAGGCGATGTGTGCGAAAATAATGTGTTTGTTACCACTACAGACAATAATTTAAAACAGCATATGACCACCTTTACATTGGGTTTAGGTGTGGATGCATCCTTAACTTATACATCCGATTACAGAACGGCGACAGAGGGTGATTTTTATGAGTTGAAAACTAGCAACTCACGTAATTGGCCTGTTCCAGTGGCAGACTCTCAAACTGCTGTAGATGATTTATGGCATGCGGCTGTAAATGGTCAAGGTACTTACTTTAGCGCGAAAAATCCGAATCAGTTGTCTGCTTCATTAACTGAGGCCCTAAGCTCTATTTCTGCCAAAGTGGGTGCAGGTGCAGCAGCAGCCACCAGTACACTTAACCCTGTTTCGGGCGACAATTTTACTTATGTAGCCAGTTATACCAGCGTTAAATGGACTGGTAATTTAGAAGCTAGGACGATTAATACTGATACTGGTAAGGTTAGCGAAGATGCAACTTGGTGTTTAGAGAACGTGCTAGCCGACACGTGCGCTACACCGCCAGTTTTATCAAATGCGAATAACAGTAATGTTTATCAATGTGTAACGCCTAGTGCAACAGCTGCAACCTGCACTGCGCCTGGCGTACTTGACGGCACAGATTGTAAAGTTGAAGTTGCAACTTCTTGCACGGGCACTATGCAAGGTTTTGTGAGCGATACAACAGATTCACGCAATATATTCATGAATGTATCGGGGACTTTAGGTGCTTTTAATGCCGCAAATTTAAATGTGGCAGGTAAAACGGGCAATTTTACCAATGCATTTTTAGCAAGCAATTTAAGCCAATGGAGCGTATTAACTACTGAACAGCGTGCTTTGGTTAATACCAATAGTTTGATTAATTTCTTGCGTGGGAACAATGGCTTTGAAGATCGTGCCAGTAATTCAGACGGCGTATTAGATAATAGACTATATCGTTTCCGCGAATCTGTATTAGGTGACTTAATCGATTCAACACCCGTATTTGTTGGTGCGCCAAAAGCCAATTTTGCAGACCCTGGTTATGGCCCTGATAGCACAATAGGCGCATTTAAAACAACGCAAGCAAATCGCGAAGGTACGATTTACATCGGCGCGAATGATGGTATGTTGCATGCAATTGATGCAGCTAATGGCAACGAGCGTTGGGCGTATGTACCAACCATGGTCATGGATAATCTATGGAAGCTTGCTGATAAAAACTATGGCAATGGTGTGAGTCACTCATATTATGTAGATGGTGATATCGTCATTAACGATATTTGTACGGCCAATTGCACTATTGCTGATAATGCAGTTTGGCGGACGATATTAGTGGCTGGTTTAAATGGTGGTGGTGAAGGTTACTTCGCCCTAGATATCACCGTTCCGAATTCACCTCAATTATTGTGGGAGTTTGATGCCAATGATGATAATGATATTGGCTACAGCTATGGCAACCCAGTGATTACCAAAAAAGCAGACGGCACATGGGTGGTTGTATTTACTACAGGCCATAACAATATAGCAGGTACTAATCGTGGCGAGGGCGCGCTTTTCGTATTAAATGCTGTTACGGGTGCAATTATCAGCAAGTATGATACCGATGTTGGCACTGCATCAACACCAAGCGGACTTTCAAAAATCAACGCTTTTATCATAGATGCAGAAGTGAATAACCAAGCAGCATTTATTTACGGCGGTGATTTATTAGGCAATGTGTGGCGTTTTGATATTAATTTGCCTAAGTCTACAACTAACCCTTTCAAGGTGGCTGTGCTAAGAGATCCAAGTGGGGTTGTTCAGCCGATTACCGCAAGGCCAGAGTTAGTAGAGGTTAGTGGCAAGCGCGTGTTGTACGTTGGTACAGGCAAATATTTGGGAACCAGTGATTTAACGGATAACCAACGACAAACCATTTATGCGATTACGGATGAAGTAACTGCGACGACTGCGCTTGATAATCCACGCACAAGTTCATTGATGGTTAGACAAACACTGGTTAATAGTACAGATGCAGCAACCAGAACTGTTCAGCAACCAGCAAATCAGGTAAGTTTTGCCAGCGGTAGAGGCTGGTATATTGATTTGCCTGACACGGGTGAACGTCAAAGCGTACCTGCTCAACTCGTGTTTGGTACTTTGTTGTTGCCAACCACAGTACCTTCCAATACTGTTTGCTCTCCTGGTGGTTATGGCTGGCTTAATTTCCTAGATTACAAAACAGGTGCATCGGTAGCTGGTAATGTTGTCGCAAGTAAAACAAATGCACCGATTGTAGGCTTGAACATTCTTTATATTAAAGGTAAACCAGTGGTTAATGTGGTGACAGCAGATAATCCAACACCACAGTTCCCACCGCAGCAACCCACGTTTACTGGTGGTTCTGCTTCAGGATTCACTAACCATCGTGTTATCTGGCGTGAATTGATTAATGAATAATAAACATTAAGAACTTGAGTCAGTTTAAAAGCCATTTTCAGTAATTGAGAATGGCTTTTTTACATGGTTAATACTATTTTTGACTGAACAATTTAGCAGTAATTAACCCATTAATTAGCCCAAATATTAAAGCGGCTAAACAAAAAATAGGGATTAAATACAGAATTCCTGTGTGTGGAATTAACCAAAATCTAACCACTATTAACTGCCCAGCAATATGTGCAAACGCAGCGATTATACTTAAGCTAATCACGCTAAAATATTGGGATGGTAGGTGTTTTGCAATAAATAAAACGCTCAAACTAAGCAACGCACCGCTAATACTTAACATAAAAGTAGGCGATAAAAACTGCCCTAACAACAAGCTGCTGGCAAACACACGTAGCAAGCTGACCCAAGCCGCTGTTTTGAATCCGTATTGATAAAGCACGTAAAGTGTCACGATATTAGCGATGCCAGGTTTAACGCCAGGTAGTGGCGATGGAATAATGGCTTCTATCATGTGCAAGCCAATTGCTAGGGCTGTTAGTTTAGCAATTTGGTGATCTTCTGGAGTGGCGTGAATGACAATTGTACGGTTTTTCATTGTGCTGATTGCATCGGTATAAATTTAATAATTGAGCGAATCATAAGCGCTTTTTGCGCCCATTAATTGCAAGCTAATTTGATTTGGCAAACAAATAGCCACCTGCCCTGCGCGGGTTAACCAGCCTTGATGTACGCAATATTGGTTGCTACAAGGCGATTGCTTAAAGCGTACCTGACCATTCTGTATGCTGATAGTTGACTCACCCACTGCGCCTTTAATATGCAATTCACGCGTTTGATTTAAATCAAAAATACCAATAATCTGATTGCCTTGCCTGATTTTAAATTTAGTTGCTGGTGCTGTTACCCAAAACTGTTGAAACATGACAAAAACGCTGATTGCGCCAATTAATATGATGAGCCAATCGCCCATTAATGGCTTAGGATGTTGGTTAAATAAGCTTTTTTTAAGATTAAGGCTGAATTTGCGTAACATACTTTGCAGTGGCGCCATCTGTCCATTTAATACGTTTGGTCATCTCGGCACTAATGAAAATTTTGTCGTCAGCTTCAATCACAATAAAATTTTCAACACCCATTTCTTGAGCAACCTTAGCGCGCTGATTGGGCTTTGCGATAAAAATAGGCTTAGATGCCACATCGGATAATGTGCCCGCATTAGTTTGCGGCGGAATTAGCACAGTAACGGCCTGTATACCACTAGTTGGATAGCCAGTTGCTGGGTTAATAATATGGCAGTAGCGTTTACCTTTAAGCATAAAATAACGCTGATAATCACCAGAAGTACCAATTGCCCAACCGCTATCAAGTTCAATCGTGGCAATCGCACTGGGTTTGCGTGGGTGTTGAATACCGACGCGCCATGGGTTTTCGCCATGCTTGCCTAATGCAATAATATTGCCGCCAATATTGATTAATGCATTTCTAACGCCATGTTTACGCAGGGTTTGAAGTGCATTGTCTAGTGCGTAACCTTTAGCATAGCCGCCTAAATCTAGCTGAACATGACGGTTGCGGCTAGATGCTTTGCCATTTTGAATGACAATATCGACCATTTGAGGGTTGTTACTCAATAATTTTTTAATGCTAAGGTCGTCAATTTTGATGGGCTTAAATTCATCGTTTTGAAAGCCCCAATAATGGATTAACTGACCAATTGCTGGATTAAACGCACCTTTTGATTGAATGGAAAGTGCGGTGGCATCTGAAATCATCGCTGCTACGTCTGGCTCAATAGTGACAGGTAAATTGCCACGCTTAAATGCATAGTTAAGTGATTTAATTTCACTTGCTCGCCAAGCATGTAAGCGATTATGTAACTCCTGAAAATCGCGAATAATTTCAGCCGCTAATTCCTGCGCTTCCGCTTCTGGTTCGCCATAAATGGTGATATCTACAAGGGTGCCAAAAACGTAACTTTGCGTATTGTGAATGGGTTCTGGTTTGGTGCAAGAAGTGAACAGCAGGCAAATTGCCAAAAGTGAAAGTAAGCGCATAGCCGCCACTATAGCGCGACTTGATTATGGCTGGCAAATACCTTCGAGTGCGGTCATGAAAATCGCAGCAGGATTACATGGTGAACTTGAGTTTTGGGTCTGTGCGGCAATTTCCACCATTCCAGTGGGGCTGGTCACATTAATTTCGGTTAAATGGTCGCCAATTACATCTAAGCCAACTAAAAACAAGCCATTTTCTTTCAATACTTTGCCTACAGTCGTAGCAATTTCAATATCACGTTCACTTAATGGCTGAGCTAACCCTGTGCCACCAGCGGCTAAGTTGCCGCGTGTTTCGCCCGCTTTAGGAATGCGCGCCAAAGCATAAGGCAAGGGCTCACCGTTGATGATGATAATGCGTTTGTCGCCTTGCAAAATAGCAGGTAAATAACGTTGCGCCATAACGGTTTGCGCGCCAAATTTTGTAGATGTTTCTAAAATAGCGCCTATATTAGGGTCAGTTTCAGTAAGTCTAAAAATGCCAGTTCCGCCCATTCCATCAAGCGGTTTGACGATGATGTCTTTATGTTCCATTAAAAACGTACGAATCAAATCATTATTGGCGGTAACCAAAAACTCTGGTGCAAATTGTGGAAATTTAGCGACTGATAGTTTTTCGTTCCAACCACGAATCGCAGACGGATTGTTGATGATGCGCGCGCCCTGATTGCTGGCTAGCTCCAGCAAATAAGTGCTGTATAAATATTCATTATCAAATGGTGGATCTTTGCGCATCAAAACAGCGTTAAATTCGCTGGGTAGACACTCTTGGCTTTCACCTAATTGATACCATTTTTCGCCTTTACTAAAACTAAAGGCGTTGGCATTGATTTTAACCAATTGATGGCGTAAAAAAACGTCATGCTGCTGGCATACATATAAGTTATGTCCACGCTTAGTCGCTTCACGCATAATGGCGATGCTGGTGTCTTTGTAGCTTTTAAGGCTATCTATGGCATCTAAAATAAAAAGAAATTTCACGTTTTTTTAGTGTTAAGTTAAGCGTTAAGCGGGTCTGTTTCTTGCAATTCAATCGCAGCGGCAAGCAATGCTAAGCGCGCGACAACGCCATACGCATAAAAGCGATTAGGCACAGTATCAGGTGCGCCTGTGCAATCTGGCAGACTGCAAGGCTTTTCAAACGCCAATGGCACAAACTGTGAGCCAGGCGCATTTAAATTTTCATCTATCCCACGGCCAGTATGCACACGATAAAAACCACCAATCACAAAGTGATCCATCATATACACAACTGGCTCAGCCACTGCATCGTCAATACTTTCAAAGGTATAAACGCCCTCTTGAATAATCACTTCTGAAACTTGCTGGCCTTCTTTAATTACTGACATCTTATTGCGCGCTTTGCGATTTAAATCGCGCACATCGTCAGGCGATTTAACTGTCATAATGCCCATGCCGTAAGTGCCAGCGTCGGCTTTTACAATCACAAATGGCTCTTGCGTTACGCCGTATTCCGCATATTTTGCTTTAATTTTGGTAAGCAGTTGTTCCACTTTTAGCGCTAAACATTCTTCGCCTGTACGCGCATGAAAATCAATCTCACCGCATGTTTCAAAATAGGGGTTTAATAACCATTCATCTATACCTAAAAGCTGTGAAAATTCACTTACTACACGGTTATAAGCGTCGAAATGTTGCGATTTTCGTCTAACGTGCCAGCCTGCATGTAGTGGCGGGATTAAATCCTGCTCTAGATTTTTCAGTATATCGGGCACACCGCCTGATAAATCGTTATTGAGTAAAATGGCACAGCTGTCAAAGTCACCCAATACTTGATTGATGAGCTTAATGCGATTGCCAATCCGTACCACGGGCTCTAGTAAAAGTTTTTGGCCGTCATGCGTCTCAAGTGTGGTGGGCTCAGTGATTTCTGGGTTAATGGTGCCTACGCGCACGTCTAAACCTGCCGCTTTCATGATATTGACCAGCTCAACCACGTTACGCAGGTAATACGTATTACGGGTGTGGTTTTCAGGAATGATCATCAAACGATGTGCTTCTGGGCAGATTTTTTCAACGGCGATTTGCGCGGCTTGCACACTTAAACTCAAGAATTCTGGATTCAGATTGTTAAAGCCACCTGGAAATAGGTTGGTATCTACTGGCGCTAATTTAAAACCAGAATTACGTAAATCAACCGACGCATAAAATGGCGATGCGTACTCTAGCCATTGCGAGCGAAACCAATGCTCGATTTTTGGCATTGCTTCAAGCATGCGCTTTTCTAAGGTGAGTAGTGGGCCATTGAGTGCGGTTGTTAAATGTGGAACCATATTAATCCTTATATAAGGCTGTGCGCTTGAACGACTATATTATCTGTTGTGCTTGCGCATCAGCGTGATAGCTACTTCTTACCATGGGGCCACTGGCGGTATTATTAAAGCCCATTGCGTCTGCTTTTTGTTTTAAGCTATCAAAAATGGCGGGTTCAACATAGCGCATAACAGGCAAATGGTGAACGCTTGGCTGTAAATATTGGCCTAATGTGAGCATGGATACATTGTGCGCACGCAAGTCTTGCATCACTTGGATAATTTCATCATCGGTTTCACCCAGCCCAAGCATCAGACCAGATTTGGTCGGCACATCTTGATACATGGCGTGAAATTCTTTTAGCAAGTTGAGTGAGTTTTGATAATCTGAACCCGGCCTTGCTTGCTTATATAAACGCGGCACTGTTTCCAGATTATGGTTCATTACATCAGGTGGGGCATTGCGCAAAATATGCAAAGCAACATCTAACCTGCCCCTAAAATCCGGCACTAGAATTTCAATTTTGATATTGGGTGAAGCCGCGCGCACGGCACGTATACAATCCACAAAATGCTGTGCGCCACCATCTTTTAAATCGTCACGGTCTACACTAGTAATCACCACATATTTAAGGCGCATTTGCGCAATGGTGCGCGCTAGGTTTTCTGGTTCCTTGGCATCTGGCGCAAGCGGTTTGCCATGTGCCACATCGCAAAACGGGCAACGGCGCGTGCATATATCGCCCAAAATCATAAAAGTAGCCGTGCCGCCACTAAAGCATTCGCCAATATTCGGGCAGCTGGCTTCTTCACAAACGGTATGCAGATTGTTATCTCGCAACACCTGCTTAATCTCTTGAAAGCGCGCGCTATCGGGCACTTTCATGCGAATCCATTCAGGCTTGCGCAGCATGGGTTGCGGGATAATTTTAATTGGAATGCGCGCGGTTTTTTCTGCGTCAATCTGCTTAACGCCAGCAATTTTTTTGGCGGGTATATTATTAATCGCAGACGTATCATCTATAACAATATTAGACATGTGCTAATTTTTCTTTCAATAATTGCATTAATGCTTGTCCCAGTTCGCGCGGTGTTTTTTCAATGCCCAAATCTTTTGTTTGCGTCATTTGTAAACCCGCGTAACCACAAGGGTCAATTGCGCTAAATGGGCTTAAATCCATATCAACATTTAAACTCAGGCCATGATAGCTGCATTGATTTTTAAGGCGCAAGCCAAGTGAGGCGATTTTTTGTTGCTCACCGTCTACCCACACATACACGCCAGGTGCGTCTTTTTTTGTATCAGCGCTTATATCATAGCCTGCCAATAATTCAATCATGCTGGATTCGATGATTTGTACTAGTTGGCGCACATTGAGCTGGCGGCGCTTTAAATCAACCAGCACATAAATAATCACTTGGCCGATACCATGATAGGTAATTTTGCCGCCACGGTCTACAGGCACTACTGGAATGGCGTTATCCGGCAATCTGGTGCCTTGGCGATTAAGTCCTAAGGTATACACACTGTCATGCTCGGTTAACCAACATTCGTCAGGTGTTTCGGCAGTACGATTAGCAGTAAAAGTTTGCATCGCCGCCAATGTGGTTTGGTAATCGGTGCGACCTAAATCGCGGCCAAGTACTTGCATGCTTAGAGCACAACTTTTACCATAAGGTGAGATGTTAAGGCGCGATAAATATCATCCAGTTGTAGCTTGGATGTCACATGCACTGTGCAAGTCAGGCTGATATATTTGCCGCCAGAGCTACCGCGCATTTCAATGCCAGATTCATCAAAATCGGGAATTAAACTTCTAATCGTTTTCACCATCTCTTGTGTGAAATGCTGATGGGTTTCGCCCATGACTTTAATGGGAAAGTCACAGGGAAATTCGATTAAGGTTTCTTGGTTTGCCTCATCAAGGCCTTGATTAATCGGTTTTTCTGCCATACTTTTAAATAATCTTTACATCAGCAAAAGGCGAATGGTATCGGCGATTCTGCCAAAAAATCCTGCTTGCTCGACCATTTTAGAAGCTAACAGTTTCTGTGTGTTAATGATTTTTCCATCAAGGCTAAATGTGATTTTACCAATCACTTGCCCAGCTTTTATGGGTGCGATTAATGGCTGCTGGCTGGTCATGCTCGCTTTAACTTTTGCGTAATCACCTTTAGGTAGTGTGAGATAAAAATCTTTGGCAACGGTTGCTGCAACTATTTTATCTTGACCTTTAAATACGCGTAGCGTGTTGATGGTTTGTGATTGTTTATAAACTAAAGTGGATTCGTAAAATTGAAACCCATAATTGAGTAATTTTTGACTCTCAGAAGCCCGCATGGCCTCACTTACTGCACCTAATAATACCGACACCAAACGTGTGTCACCACGTTTTGATGATGAAATTAGGCAATAACCAGCAGACTCTGTATGACCAGTTTTCATGCCATCTACATTGGCATCTAGCCACAATAAACGATTGCGGTTAGGCTGCGTGATGTTGTTATAGGTATATTCTTTAATTGAATATAGTCTGCGATATTCCAGCGGGAAGTCTCGAATTAGCGCGATGGCTAGCACAGCTAAATCGCTGGCTGAAGTATAATGATTAGCATCAGGCAGGCCTGTTGCGTTCATATAATGCGTGTTTTTCATGCCCAGTTTTGCGGCTTGCTTATTCATCATGTCTGCAAATTGCTCTTCAGCGCCAGCAACGCTTTCTGCCAGCGTAATGGACGCATCATTGCCTGATTGAATAATCATGCCATGCAATAGTTCGTCTACTGTAACTGGCTTGTTGGGCTCAATAAACATTTTAGAGCCTTCCACTTTCCACGCTTTTTCTGAAACAGCTAATGTTTGGTCTAGCTTTAAATGGCCTTGCTGAATCGCATCAAAAACCACATAAGCGGTCATGATTTTAGTCAATGAAGCGGGCTCAATACGCTCATCTTTTTTATACTGCGCAATAGCGGTACCGCTATTAAAATCTTGTAACAAATAAGCCTTAACAGCTAAAGATGGTGGCGGTGCGACTTGGGCAAAGCCAAAAATCGGCATTAAAAATAAAACAAGCACGCATGAAAAATAAGTTGAAATACGCATAAATTTTGATGAAATAGCCATATTATTGATTGGTAATAATTGCACGTAAATTAAGTAATTTACGCAGTTCAGATACAATTTTTTCGGCTTCAGACTTGTTTTCATAAGGGCCGAGTCTTAACCGGTGCAAATTGTCATTATACACGGTGTTAATCCCTGCATTTGGCGCAATATCTAACGACTGCACTCTTTTTGCCACGGCTTGTGCGTTTACCTCATTTTTAAACGCGCCGACCTGTACAAAATATTGTGGTGCGGTAGTGTTGTTGTTATTAGTTGGCGCTGTTGGAATAGACTGCATTTTTGGTATATCAGCTACTTTTGTAGGTATCGTTTGCGCATAGCTGGCAGCATGATTAGGATCTATCGCTTCAATTTCGACCAAGGTGCTGCCAATTGAAGCAAACCGTAATTGGTAGGCTGCTGCGTACGATAAATCGATAATACGACTGCTTTTAAATGGACCGCGGTCGTTAACGCGCACAATAACAAAACGTCCATTGGCAGGGTTGGTCACCTTAACATAGCTGGGTAGTGGCAAAGTCGTGTGAGCAGCAGACATGCTGTACATGTCATACACTTCGCCGCTAGCTGTTTTCCTGCCATGGTAGCGTTTGCCGTACCATGATGCAACGCCACGTTCTTTGTATGGCTGCCATGCAGTCATTGGCGTATAGGTCGCGCCTAGTGCTTTATAGGGCTTGGTGGTGCGTTCTAAATAGGGTTCGTTTTTTGGTACAGCATTGGGAATGCTATCAATATCTTTTGGTGGGTTGTCGCCTGGACCATCATCTAAATAGTAGCCCCCAGATTTTGGGGTGGCCGATGTATTTATACTTTTTTGCTGACCTGTTTGAGGGTTTGCGGGTGCTGTTTTAACTGTTTTTGTGCCACCACAGCTGGTTAAAAAAAACAGACAGAGTAAATTGATAGCAATATGTTTTTTCATGAATCTTTACCCTGAAGCCACTAATTTTTTATGGGTTTGAATACTCATTAAAATACCGAATCCAATAAACAAAGATACCATTGATGTGCCGCCATAGCTAATTAATGGCAAGGGTACGCCTACTACCGGCAATATGCCACTGACCATGCCGATATTCACAAAGCCATAAGTAAAAAAAGTTAGGGTAATGCTGCCAGCTAACAATCGGCTGAATGTTGTTTGCGCTTGCCCTGCTATTACTAAGCCGCGCACGATAATTAAGCTAAATAAAATGAGCAAAATAATATTACCAATCAAGCCAAACTCTTCGCCAAACACGGCAAAAATAAAGTCAGTCGTGCGCTCTGGTAAAAAATCAAGCTGTGATTGCGTGCCATTAAGCCAGCCTTTACCAGTCACGCCGCCAGAGCCAAGTGCAATCGTGGCCTGAATAGTATGATAGCCTGCGCCAAGCGGATCTTGCGTAGGGTCAATTAAAATCTCAATTCTACGGCGTTGATAATCGTGCAACATAGACCAAAACACAGGGGTTAATGCTCCAATTGCCACTGCGCCGCCTAATAAGAATTTCCAGCTAAGGCCTGCCAAAAATAGAATATAAAAGCCTGATGCAGTCACTAGCAATCCTGTCCCTAAATCGGGTTGCTTCATAATAAATGCCACTGGCACAGCAAGTAAAAGGGCGGCAATTATAAAATCTCTAATGCGTGGACTGGCTTCGCGTTTTGAAAAAAACCAAGCGAGCATCATTGGTAATGCAATTCGCATGATTTCTGAAGGCTGTATTTTGGTAAAGCCTAAATTTAACCAGCGCCGCGCACCGTGGCTAATATCACCAAACAAAGCGACGCCAATTAACAATAAAACACCCAACACATAAATAGGTACCGCAATACGCTCTAACAATTGTGGCTGAATATTGGCCACTATCCACATTGTAGAAAGGGCAACCGAGATATTGATTACCTGCGCACTCACTCTGCCAAAACTTTGCCCAGATGCACTATAAAGTACGAATAAACCAACTAATAGCGTAAATAATAAACAGCTAATCAGAAACGAATCGATGTGTTTAAAAAAGCGTTGTGCAAGCTTGTTAAGCATAAAAATCTTTTCGTTGTGGCATGTTAATGCTGTTTGTAAAGCTAGAGATACACTTCATGCGTCGTTGAGCGAGATGAAGTACAAGGCGCACGGAACGCAGAAACCGAGACAGTACATTAAGTACGGCGGGGTTGTGGGTACCGCGCAACGCAGTAGTTCGTTCGCGCAGACACTTATTCCGTGTATCCCTAATATTAACGCTATGTTTCAGGTTAAGTATTGCACGCACATGATTCATTGTGATTTTAGTCATAATGTTCTTCTTCGGGCGCATTTTCAATTGGTGGATTAGGGTCAGCAGCATTGCTGCCAGCCGCAGGCGGGCTGAGTTTTATCTCTTTTGGCGGCTCAACAATCGGTAACTTACCCAGTAAATAATAATCCATTACTTTTCGTGCAATTGGTCCTGCAGCTGACCCGCCATGACCGCCATTTTCAACAATAACAGCCAAGGCAATAGTTGGGTTTTCGGCAGGAGCATACGCGATAAATAAAGCATGGTCACGATGACGTTCATTCACTAATTTTTCGTTGTATTTCTCATTCTGTTTAATGCCAATCACCTGAGCAGTACCTGTTTTGGCGGCAATGCTATAACCAGCATTGGCACCTACGCTGGCTGCCGTGCCGCCTGGTAGTGTGACATCAATCATGCCTAATTTGACAATATCTAAATTTTTATCGTTTAGAAGAATGGTGTTGTTCACAGCCGTTGGATTGACGCGGCTGACACCAGTTTTGCTATTAGTAATGCCGGAAACTAAATGCGGGCGCATGGCTACACCTTTATTGGCTAAAATGGCGGTCGCTTGCGCTAATTGCATCGGGGTTGCTAGTGTATAGCCTTGTCCAATCCCCACAATTACTGTTTCACCTTTATACCAAGGTTGTTTAAAACGACGCTGTTTCCACTCGGGTGTTGGTAACAAACCACCTACTTCACCTGCTATGTCAATGCCACTTTTTTGGCCAAAGCCAAAATGACGTACAAAATCGGTTAACTTTTCAATGCCTAACTCTATCGCCAAGCCATAAAAAAAAGTATCGCAAGAAATAGTAATGGCACGCCGCATATCAACATTACCGTGACCGCCAGGCTTCCAATCACGATAGCGGTGGCTGCTGTTGGGTAACATAAAGTAGCCAGCATCGCTAATGCTAAAAGGTGGTTGGCGTTTGCCAGCTTCTAAGCCTGCTAAGGCAGTAAAAGGCTTAAAAGTGGAGCCAGGTGGATAAATGCCGCGTAAAGGACGGTTAATCAGCGGCTTGTCTAATGACTCATTTAATAGTTTCCAGTTTTCGACATCAATGCCATCTACAAATAAATTAGGGTCAAAAGTGGGCATGCTGACAAAAGCCAGCACTTCACCAGTGCTGGGTTTAATGGCCACTAGCGCACCCCGGCGTTCACCAAATGCAATTTCTGCAATTTCTTGTAATTTAATATCAGCAGACAGTACCAAATTGTTGCCAGAAACTGGCGCAGTACTAGAAAGCACTCTAACCGCTTTGCCATCTGCATCGATTTCTACTTGCTGAAACCCCGTTGTGCCATGCAATTCAGCTTCATAAGATTGCTCGATGCCGCTTTTACCAATGTGATCAGAGCCTTTGTAATTAGATAGCACATCATTTTCAGCTAATTTAATCAGATCTTTATCATTAATACGGCCGATATATCCCACCATATGCGCGCCCATTTTGCCGTGCGGGTAGTGGCGAAATAGACGTGATTTAATTTCAACGCCAGGGAAGCGATAGCGATTAACTGCAAATTTTGCCGCCTCTACTTCATTTAAATGTGTGCGTATCGGCACACTCTCAAAACTATGGCTTTGCGCTTTTAGCTTCTTAAAACGCTTTAAGTCGACACTATTAATCTCCACTAATTGGGCTAATTCAGCAATCGTGGATTCTAAATCGGCTATTTTGGATGGCGTAACTTCTAAGGTATATACAAAAAAGTTATGCGCTAATACCACTCCATTTCTATCGGTAATTAAGCCACGGTTAGGCGCGATTGGCACAATTGAAATGCGATTGTTTTCGGCTAGTGTTTGATAGTAATCGTAACGATTAATTTGCAAGAAATAAAATCTAAATGACAAAACGCTAAATGCGATCAGCACCAAAAAACCCAGCACAGTAAGGCGCAACCTAAAGTGATGCAGCTCATTTTGGTGATTTTTAAGTTCGTTGCTGTAGGCCATATAAGCTGTGTAAATAGCTATCTAGTTTTAGGTCTGGTTAATGCACCAAACATCAGAATCATCAATTGCCACAGAATTAACCCTGAAAACACAGGCAAAAAGTAAGTCCAGCCAGGGTAATCATTACCCTCAAACAGTTTTAAAAATAACATTAGTAAGCGTTCAAATATCAGCAAACCAAACACATAACCAGCTAATTGCCATGGATTAAAAAGTACTAATCTGCGTTGATAACTTAGGCCAATGTAGGCCGTTAATGTAAAACTTAACGCATGTTGACCAAGCAAACTGCCTGTCGCCAAATCAACTAGTATGCCCGCAATCCATGCCGTGCCAACGTTGCAAAGATTAGGCGCGCGTAATAGCCAATACAATATAACCACTAACATAAAATCGGGACGCAGAATGATACCTTGCCCAACCCATGGAAAAAGTTGGCATATAAGCGCGATTAATAAAGTGATAATAACGGCAACAAGGCTAGTTGGGCGCATTAGGCTTTGCCTTGTTTTTAGGGGGTGCTGATAGTGATGATGGTTGAGCGCTGGCGGCAGCAGAAGTATCAGCAGATTTTTTTTCTACAACAGGCTTGTTTTCCGCTTCTACTGGTTTTGTAATTAGAGGCGGTTCTTTTACTTGTGGCAGCTCTAATATTAGCAACTGTAAGTGGTTGCTTACTTCTGCCACTGGCGTACTAATAATTTTAGCAAAAGGTGACTCTGGATTTTGTAGAATTTTAGTCACTTTTGCCACTGCCAAGCCCGTAGGATAAATGCCATCAATGCCAGAAGTCACTAATTTATCACCTACCTTAATATCCACATTGGCGGGTAAATACGGAATATCCAATGTGTTATTGCCCTCGCCAAAAGCAATGGCACGTAATTGATTGCGCTCAATTTGAATCGGAATTGATAACTCTTTATCGGTAATCAGTGTGACTTCGCTACTAAATGGAAAAACTCGGGTGATTTGACCAATCACACCTTTAGAATCAGCTACCGCTTGGCCTGCTTTTACATTGTGCTGGCTACCGCGATTAACTACCACAACCAGGCTAAATGGATCACGCCCAGTGTGAGAAATCTCACCTAAAATTGCTTTTGGTTGAATGGGAATATCGCCATTTAATAAACTACGCAAGTGCGTATTTTCAGCTTCAATCGTGCTTAAGCGCTGTAACCTAACACGGTGTTCAAAGGCTTGTTGCTTAAGCGCATAATTTTCTTGTACAAGCTGATTATGCGCAGAAAAGTACCTGTTTACATCGCGCACCCAATTGCTGGGCGCATTAGCGACCATTTCCAAAGGGTACAGCGCTGCAATGAAGCCTTGGCGTATTTGTGAGAGATAATTTAAGCGCGCATCAATCGCCATCATGGTAATAGACAGTGCGCAAAAAAACACCATGCGAGAGAACGGGCTAGCTCCACGAACAAAAAAAGCGGGGGTTTGTTGCGGCTCTAGCTTTTGATGAACACCCTTAAGCATGCCAACACTAATGGGCGTGTTGATGGATTAACAAGGGATTTAAAGACGACTGCTTACTCATTTGCAAATACGTTGCCTAATTTGTCCATTTCTTCTAATGCACGGCCACAGCCACGCGCCACGCAGGTAAGCGGATCTTCTGCCACGATGACTGGCAAGCCAGTTTCTTCAACTAGTAGTCTGTCAATATCACGTAATAGTGCGCCACCACCTGTTAATACCATGCCTTTTTCGGCAATGTCAGCGCCCAATTCTGGTGGTGTTTGCTCTAATGCCGATTTAACCGCGCCAACAATAGCATTGAGTGGTTCTGTTAAAGCCTCCAAAATTTCGTTGCTCGAAATAGTAAATTTACGCGGTAAACCTTCTGCCAAATTGCGACCTGTGACTTCCATCTCTAATACTTCTGAGCCTGGGAAAGCAGAGCCAATTTTCTTTTTAATCGCTTCAGCAGTTGGTTCTGAAATCTGCATGCCATAGTTACGGCGGATGTAATCGATAATCGCTTGGTCGAATTTATCACCACCAACGCGCTCTGATTTAGCGTACACAATGCCGCCTAACGAGATAACGCCCACTTCGGTAGTACCGCCACCAATATCCACCACCATAGAGCCTGTCGCTTCGGCTACTGGCATATCAGCACCAATCGCAGCTGCCATTGGCTCTTCTATTAAAAATACTTGCTTGGCGCCTGCGCGTTCGGCTGATTCTTTAATTGCACGGCGTTCCACTTGGGTTGAGCCAACGGGTACGCAAATAATAATGCGTGGACTAGGCGAGAACCAACGTGATTCATGTACTTTACGGATGAAATATTTGAGCATTTGCTCAGTGATCGTGAAATCAGCAATCACACCATCTTTCATGGGGCGAATCGCTTGGATATTAGCAGGTGCACGGCCAAGCATACCTTTTGCATCTGAACCTACCGCCAGCAATACTTTTTTACCGTTAGGGCCACCTTCTTGGCGAATCGCTACTACAGATGGTTCGTTTAGTACGATGCCTCTGCCACGAGCGTAAATTAAGGTATTTGCCGTCCCTAAATCAATGGCTAAATCGTTTGAAAAGTAACTGTTTATAAAACCAAACATATTGTTTATCCTGTGTTTTTGAGTCTTGACATGCCAGCTACCGATGCAACTTAAGCATGCTTTAAAATCAAGGTATAATAACGTAAATTACGTCTAATATTAAGCCGTACTTACAGTTTGTTACAAACAAACTACAATTTTTTAAATGCAAGTTTAAATAATCCTCTAAATTTTCAAATTGAATCGTTTTTATGGCTCTCAACATCACCGATATTAAACGGATTGCGCATTTGGCACGCTTAGAAATTAGCGAACAAGAAGCTAACCAAACACTTACCAAGCTCACTGGCATTCTAAGCTTAATCGAGCAAATGCAAGCGGTTGATACCACTGGTATTACACCGATGTCGCATTCGCAAGATGTTGTACAAAGACTAAGAGAAGATGTGGTGACTGCAACTAATCAGCGCGAAGCTTTTCAAGCTAACGCCCCTATTTTGGGTAATGGGTCGGCAGAAAAAGCGGTGGATAACGGTTTGTATCTTGTTCCAAAAGTGATTGAATAGAAAAATAATATGATTAACAGTAGCCTTAAAAATTTAAGCCAAATGCTGACTAAAAAAGAAATTTCCAGCGTTGAAATGACGCAAACATTTCTTGACCGCATTAATAAATACAACCCAACAATCAATGCCTACATCGCCTTAGATACCAATAAAACATTAGCGCAAGCCAAGGCAGCTGATGTACGTATCGCAAATGGCACGGCAGAGCCGCTAACGGGAATCCCATTCGCACAAAAAGATATTTTTTGTGCCAAAGGCTGGCAAACTACTTGCGGCTCAAAAATGCTGGCGAATTTTGTTGCCCCTTACGATGCGCATGTGATTACGCAATTTGATAATGCAGGCGCCGTTAACTTGGGTAAAACCAATATGGATGAATTCGCCATGGGTTCTTCTAATGAAACCAGCTATTTTGGTGGCGTCAAAAACCCTTGGGATTTTGACCGTGTTCCTGGTGGTAGCTCAGGCGGTTCTGCTGCGGCAGTGGCTGCTAGGCTTTGCGCCGCAGCAACGGGTACGGATACTGGCGGTTCAATTCGCCAGCCAGCCAGTTTGTGCGGTTTTACTGGATTAAAACCCACTTACGGTTTGGTTTCACGTTACGGCATGATTGCGTTTGCTTCAAGCTTAGATCAAGCAGGGCCAATGGCCAAAAGCGCCGAAGATTGCGCCTTGATGATGAATGTAATGACAGGCTTTGATGAGCGTGATTCCACAAGCTTGAATCGCCCTAAAGAAGATTACACACGCGGCTTAAGCAATATGCAAGGTGCGCAACCGCTTAAAGGCTTGCGTATCGGCTTGCCAAAAGAATATTTTGCCGATGGCTTAGATGCCAACGTAGCAAAAGTGGTGCAAGACGCGATTGCCGAATACCGCAAGCTAGGCGCAGAAACAGTAGATATTTCGCTGCCAAACAGCCAATTATCCATCCCAGTCTATTATGTATTGGCGCCAGCGGAAGCCAGTTCTAATCTTTCACGCTATGACGGTGTGCGCTACGGCCATCGTGCAGCGGAATATGATGACTTGATGGATATGTACATGAAAAGCCGCGCTGAGGGCTTTGGTGCAGAAGTCAAACGCCGTATTTTGATTGGTACTTATGTATTAAGCGCGGGTTATTACGATGCTTATTATTTAAAAGCTCAGCAAATCCGTCGTTTGATTGCCGATGATTTTACCCAAGCTTTCAAGCAATGTGATGTGATTATGGGCCCAACCGCGCCTTCTACCGCATTTAAAGCGGGCGAAAAAGCCGATGATCCAGTGGCGATGTATCTGCAAGACGTTTATACCATCGCTACCAATTTAGCTGGCTTGCCGGGTATGAGTATTCCTGCGGGATTTTCGAATGGCTTGCCAGTAGGTTTGCAGTTAATGGGTAATTATTTTGATGAAGCGCGCATGTTGGACGTGGCGCATGCTTATCAACAAGTAACAGATTGGCATACCCTAATACCAAATTTGGACAAGCCAAACTTAGTGTTGCCAGAGGGAAAAGTATAATGGAATGGGAAGTTGTTATTGGGCTTGAAACCCACACGCAGTTAAGAACCAAAAGCAAACAATTTAGTGGTGCCTCCATCACTTACGGAGCACAGCCTAATACGCAAGCCGATGAAGTGAGTGTTGCTTTGCCGGGTGTGTTGCCCGTTTTAAATAAGCAAGCGGTGGAATGCGCCATTAAATTTGGCTTGGCGATTAATGCCGATATTCCAGCTCGTTCAGTATTTTCACGCAAAAATTACTTTTATCCCGATTTGCCAAAAGGTTATCAAATCAGTCAATTTGAATTGCCGGTAGTGGGCAAAGGCGCGGTGACGATTCAAGTGCCAGCAGTTGGCAAAAATGCAGCCTATGAAAAAGTAATTAATATCACCCGCGCGCATTTGGAAGAGGATGCGGGTAAGTCGGTGCATGGTGCAGTTGAAGGCATGAGCGGTATTGATTTAAACCGCGCTGGTACGCCTTTGCTAGAAATTGTGACTGAGCCTGATATGCGTAGCGCAGCTGAGGCTGTGGCTTATGCCAAAAAACTGCATGAGCTGGTGCAATGGATTGATATTTGCGATGGCAATATGCAAGAAGGTAGCTTTAGATGCGATGTGAACGTATCTGTGCGACCCAAAGGGCAAGAAAAATTTGGCACGCGCCGTGAAATTAAAAATTTAAACTCGTTCAAATTTATGACGCAAGCGATTGAATATGAAACCCGCTGGCAAATAGAAACACTAGAAGATGGTGGTACCATTCAGCAGGCAACGGTGTTGTTTAACCCAGATACAGGTGAAACAAAAGCCATGCGCTCTAAAGAAGAAGCCAACGATTACCGCTACTTTCCAGACCCCGATTTATTGCCGCTAGACATTTCCGAAGCGTATAAAGCAGAAATTAAAGCCACCATGCCTGAGCTGCCTGAGGCGCGAAAACTCCGTTTTACGGAAGGTAGCTATGAAGAGTACCGACTAAAATTAAGAGAAGATATAAAAACTGCTTACGCTCAAGTTGTTTATGGACTATCGCTAGCGGATGCCGCGAGTTTAGTCAGTAGTAAAGAATTGGCGGATTACTTTGAAGATACGGTCAAGGTATTAGGTGAAGCAAACTCAAAACTAGCCGCAAACTGGGTAATGGGTAGCGTTTCAGCCAAGCTTAATAGTGAAAATAAATTGATTGT
>JAKFVB010000067.1 GCA_021732405.1 Methylotenera sp. | reverse complement strand
GACAGACTTTTATTCAGAATTTTGGCGCTAACTTGCTTTGCGTCTAAGGGTTTGGCGGTGTATTTTTCTTTAGCGCAACTGGCTGTTAACCCACAAAAAATGAGCAGCATGATGATGAGCTGTATTTTTTGCAGGGTTTTCATATAGAAGAATGGAGTAATAGACGTTTACAGGCTAAATAAATGCGTCAACTGATAGCATTAACTCAAAGCATCAAAATTTATGCATCTATGGTTGCATGCACAGCACCAAGTGCATCTTGCAAAGTTTCTTCTGATAATTTGTTAATAGTGGTTGCCAATAAATCAGCCGCTTCTACAGTGCGAATCGGCAAATCATGGGTATTTAACTCGGCGATTAAACCAGTAGCAGCGCCAGCAATAATTAAAAGTGTTTCACGCTCTTTCATTAATAGTTCTAATTCGGCGCGTAGCATATTGTTCTCGGCGGTGTATGATGAGCTTTGCATAAATCTGACTTCCCTTAAATGAGCTAACATCTTGCAATTTGTGGTGCTTGCTTGTCAATCAACTTATGCGCATTGCAATAATATTTGTCATATAACAGTGATTAACTGCGACTTTCTCTTATCAAATGTGCATAAATTGAGATACAATATGCATCTTGTTGATTTGGCATTGCTTAAATCAACAATTAGGAATCACCTGCGAGAGTGGCGGAATTGGTAGACGCACTGGATTTAGGTTCCAGCGCCGTGAGGCGTAAGAGTTCGAGTCTCTTCTTTCGCACCAAAAAGTTTTAAATCCCCTTTGAATACCGTATGCGTTTGCTTTCTTATAAGCGATGTATACGTGTGTTTAATATCTAAGTACTTACTTTACGCACTCGTCGCTCACTATATCCAATTACTTTTAATGGGATTGTTTTAAGCTATGATTCAATCTGCGTTATTATGCAAAGCTAATTTGCTTATATTAAAACAAACCTTTTAATCAGATTTATACGCGCTATGTCACGCCCAGCTATTGCTCATATTCGCTTAGATGCATTTAGGCACAATTACCGTATTGCCAAACAGCAGCATGGCGGCAACGCCCTTGCCGTGGTTAAAGCCAATGCTTACGGGCATGGCGCAATCCAATGTGCAAAAGCCATTGCCAATGAAGCAGATGGTTTTGCCGTTGCTTGCCTAGAAGAGGCGCTAGAGCTGCGTCAGGCTGGTATTCAAAATCCAATTCTATTGTTAGAGGGTTTTTTTGAGGAAAATGAGTTGGCCGAAATTGTGGCTAACGATTGTTGGCTGGTGCTACATGCGCAATGGCAAGTTAAGCAGTTGCTGGCAAGCAAGCTCGCTAAGCCAGTACAAGTTTGGCTAAAACTGGATTCCGGTATGCACAGGGTTGGCTTGTCGCCAACAGATTATATCAGCGCGTTCAAGCAGCTTAATCAGCACAAAAGTATTTCAAAAATTGTGCATATGACGCATTTTGCCAATGCCGATAATTTAAATTCAACGCATACCGTGCAACAGCTCGTTTTATTCGAGCAAACGATGCACGCGACAACGGGAGATGCTTTATTGGAAACCAGCTTGGCTAACTCGGCAGCTGTGCTAGGCTGGCCGCAAGTGTTTACACAGCAACAACAGTGGTCGCGCCCAGGTATTATGCTGTATGGCGCTAACCCAATACACACTCATTTGCATAGCCAAACCTTACGGCCAGTAATGCAACTAAGCTCAGAGATTATCTCAATACAGCGCATTCAACAGGGTGAATCTATCGGCTATGGCAGCATTTTTACAGCCGCGCGCGATACGCTGGTTGGCGTAGTCGCTTGCGGTTATGCTGACGGCTATCCGCGCTCTGCAGTTAACGCGCCAGTGGCTGTAAACGGGCAAATCACGCAAGTCATCGGCCGCGTATCGATGGATATGTTGATGGTAGACTTAACCGATATTGCCTCAGCAAAAGTAGGCAGTTTGGTCGAGCTTTGGGGCGACCAAGTACCAGCAAACGCAGTCGCCAATGCGGCAGGAACCATTGCGTACGAATTGTTTTGTAACGTTAAACGGGTACAATTTCGCTATTCAGATACAGACTTAACCACATAATTAACTGAAAAAAATCTATCCAAAAAGGTATTTACATGCAAGTGATTCAAACCCCTCACGCGCCAGCAGCTATCGGCCCATATTCACAAGCCATGGTCGTAGGCAATTTATTGTTTACTTCTGGTCAAATCGCATTGCGTCCTGATGGCACATTAAACGATGGCGATATTGTGGTGCAAACTACACAAGTGCTGGCGAATTTAAAAGCGGTGATTGAAGCGGCAGGCGCAGGTTTAAATAAAGTGGTTAAAACCACCGTTTTTTTGAAAAACTTAGATGATTTTTCTGAAATGAACCGTGTCTATGGCGAAGTATTTGGCAGCCACACGCCAGCACGTTCAACTGTGCAAGTGGCCAAATTGCCGCGCGATGTTTTGGTTGAAATAGAAGCGATTGTTGACTTAAGTTAAGTCTTCTCTTAAAGATTCCAGCTGATTTAAAGGAATGCTAACGCGCTCATTGTAATTGGGGTGATCGCAACCTAGCGTTACTTTTGCCCCATACTTGATGGCTTTTTTAGCCGCCTCGTTAAATTCAAAACGGCAAAAATGCACAGCACTGGTTTTGGTGTCGGTTTCACGTTCTAAATCTTCATCAGAAATCGCGTAAACCCGCTTAAAGCCTTCTACTTCAATGTATATCCTATCTTCAATACCAATCAGCTGGGTAAGCGCAATTTTTCGCGCCTCTACATCGGTATATTCAATCAACATGGTGGCTTTCCAATTGCTACCATCTGGCACTAGTGGGGCGTAGGCGTCTAGCTCATCTTGTATGCCTTGTTCTTCAAACTGTTTTTCCACACGCAAAATTTCTTGAATTTGATAGCGGATGGTTAATTCACTTTCAAACTGCATATTTAAATGTTCACCTAAACGCACAGAGCGCAACTGGCGATGTGCCATGATGCTGGGCTTATTTTCTTTGCGATATTTGCTATAGGCTTCTAAGGTCATGATGTTGTCACGGGTAATTGCCATGCTGGTTCCTTCAATTTTTAATCGATGCCATACGCAATGCGCGCCAAACTTAGCGGATGCGCCAATTGCGCAGGTTTTTTATCTTCGTTTAAATTATTCTCGTTGATAATTTGCTCTAAATGATGCCCCGCTAATTGGCAATCAGAGCTAATGTAATCGGGTACATTATTCGCCATCAGTTTAGCTACAGGCTTGCCAATTTTTTTGGCCATTGCATGATGCGCTTTTTTAACGCCATAAGTGCCTGCATGGCCAGAGCAACGCTCTGTGGTTTGAATGCTGGTATCAGGAATCAACTTTAAAAACTCTTCGGTTTTTTTGCCAATATTCTGCACGCGACCGTGGCAAGGAATGTGATAGCTGATTTTACCTAGCGGCGTTTTAAAGTCGGTTTTAAGCAAACCATCTTTGCGACGCGCGATTAAATATTCAAACGGATCCCACATCGCTTCTTGTACCAATTTGGTATCAGCGCAATCGGGGAACATCAGCGGAATTTCTTGTTTAAACATCAAAGTACAAGAAGGAATCGCGCTTAAGATCGCATAACCTTCATTTGCATATTGCACCAAATGCGCAATATTTATTTGCTTGGCTTTTGCAACAGCGTCTAAATCGCCCAGCTCTAATTTGGGCATTCCGCAGCACTGCTCTTTATCCACCAAAACAAATGGTATTTCATTGTGATTCAACACTTTTAATAAATCGTAACCAATGCCAGGCTCGTTATAGTTCACATAGCAAGTACTATAAATAGCGACTTTACCAGGGGTTTTGATACCATCTTTCACTGCAAAGTCTTGGCTTTTAGCCGCGTTACTTCTGAATTTTTTAGTAGCAAAACTTGGTAGCCAGGCATCTTTAGCCACATCCAATGTTTTTTCCATCACGCTGCGCATAAGTTTGGTGCTGTTAACCGCATTAATGGTTTGCACCACAATGGGTATACCTGCAAACTGGCCATGTAAATCGGTGGATGCTAATAATTTTTCATTAAAGCCAACTTCACCTTTTTTAAATTTGATGGCTTTAGCACGCAACATCGTGTGCGGAAAATCTAAATTCCATTCATGCGGTGGCGTGTAAGGGCATTTGGTCATATAGCATAAATCGCACATATAACACTGGTCGACCACCTTCATAAAATCTTTTTTGTCCACACCTTCTACTTCCATGGTGGGATTGTTATCAACCAAATCAAAAAGCGTTGGAAAGCTATTGCACAAACTCACACAGCGTCTACAGCCGTGACAAATATCGAAGATGCGCTCTAGTTCGTGATTGAGTTTTTCTTCATTATAAAAATCAGGGTTCTGCCAATCTAGGGCGTGGCGGGTAGGGGCTTCTAGGTTTCCTTCGCGACTCATGATTTCACCTTTTTGATAGATGACAATAGTTAACGCTAATTTTAATTCAAAATTAACGCAAACGAGCTAATGCAAATGTAGCGGTATTATTTGCCTAGCTCGTTTTCGGTGCCGTTTTGTAATTAATCTACTAACTCAGCCAATGCTTTTGCATATCGGTTGGCGTGACTGCGCTCTGCTTTTGCTAAAGTTTCAAACCAATCGGCAATTTCATCAAAGCCTTCTTCACGTGCAGTTCTGGCCATGCCTGGATACATATCGGTGTACTCATGCGTTTCACCCGCTACTGCAGACTCTAAATTTTGGCGTGTAGGACCAATTGGCAAACCAGTTGCAGGATCACCAGAAGCTTCTAAAAACTCTAAGTGGCCGTGCGCATGGCCTGTTTCGCCTTCGGCGGTAGAGCGGAATAGGGCGGCAACATCATTTTGACCTTCGATATCGGCCTTGTTTGCAAAGTATAAATAACGGCGGTTAGCTTGTGATTCGCCTGCAAATGCATCTTTTAAGCAGGTTTCAGTTTTAGATCCTTTCAGTTGCATGTTGATCTCCTTAAAATAGTTTTTTAATGGTCAACCAAATAGTAGGCCGAACATAAACTAGACATTACGCCTTAAATGTTAGTTGTCTAATTGTTTATTTTAATTGTATTGATAAATAAAAATTATTAAAAATAACTATTCAATAATTTTTTATAGCGTTGTAAAAGTTAGTGCTTTTTTCAGTATTTGGATGGGCGAATAGTCAATATAAGGCATATTTTTACGTGTTTTACAGGGGTAATTGTGCTAATATTTGGGCGGTAAAACAATTAAAAAAGCACGTAAACAGTGCTTAAAATTTCACAGAAAAAACGACGGAAATTTCACGGAAAATCTAATGGATCAATTCGCTAAAGAAACCCTACCAATCAGTTTAGAAGATGAGATGCGTCGTTCGTATCTTGATTATGCGATGAGCGTAATTGTGGGACGTGCATTGCCCGATGTACGTGATGGATTAAAACCTGTGCATAGACGCGTTTTGTTTGCGATGCATGAGTTAAGTAACGATTACAACAAGCCATATAAAAAATCCGCCCGTATCGTGGGCGATGTGATTGGTAAATACCATCCGCATGGCGATACGGCTGTGTATGACACTATCGTGCGTATGGCACAAGATTTTAGCTTGCGCTATATGTTGGTGGATGGTCAAGGTAACTTCGGTTCTGTGGATGGCGATAACGCGGCGGCGATGCGATATACCGAAATCCGTATGTCAAAAATTGCCCATGAATTATTAGCGGATATCGATAAGGAAACCGTTGATTTTGGGCCAAACTATGATGGTAGTGAGCATGAGCCGCTGATTATGCCAGCGCGTATTCCCAACTTGCTAATTAATGGCAGCTCGGGTATCGCGGTGGGGATGGCAACAAACATTCCGCCACATAATATTAATGAAGTATTAGACGCCTGTTTTGCGCTTTTAAAAGACCCAGAAACTGGCATTGAAGAGCTGATTGACTTGGTGCCAGCACCGGACTTTCCAACAGCCGGTATCATCTACGGCACCGTAGGGGTTAAAGAAGGCTACCGCACAGGCCGTGGCCGCGTGGTGATGCGCGGTCGCACCCATGTCGAAGACTTAGAGCGCGGCGGTCGTCAGGCTTTGATCGTTGATGAATTGCCCTACCAAGTAAACAAGAAGACTTTTGTTGAGAAAATCGCTGAGTTAGTTAACGAAAAGAAAATCGAAGGCATTTCTGATTTGCGCGATGAGTCTGATAAGTCAGGCATGCGCGTGGTGATTGAGCTAAAACGCGGCGAAATTGCTGAAGTTGTGCTGAATAATCTGTACAAACAAACGCAATTGCAAGATACGTTTGGTATGAACATGGTGGCATTGTTAGATGGTCAGCCGCGCTTGCTAAACTTAAAACAAATGCTGGAAGCGTTTTTACGTCATAGGCGCGAAGTAATCACGCGTCGTACCGTATTTGAGCTGAAAAAAGCCCGTGCACGTGGGCACATTTTAGAAGGCTTGGCAGTAGCATTGGCTAACGTAGATGAAATGATTGCGCTGATTAAAGCCGCACCAACGCCACCAGAAGCCAAAGTAGATTTGATGGCGAAAGTATGGAGTTCGCCAGTTGTTGAGGAAATGCTTAAACGCGCGGCGATGGAAGCATCACGCCCTGAAGGCTTATCGGTTGATTTTGGTTTAACGCCAAATGGCTACAAATT
Organism: Methylotenera sp.; assembly: GCA_021732405.1. Classification (GTDB taxonomy): domain Bacteria; phylum Pseudomonadota; class Gammaproteobacteria; order Burkholderiales; family Methylophilaceae; genus Methylotenera_A. The sequence goes on along the minus strand of JAKFVB010000067.1, from coordinate 26,002 downwards.
AAGCGATATTCAAGCGCAAGAAATTCTGCAAATGCGTCTGCAACGCTTAACAGGTTTAGAGCAAGATAAAGTTGTTTCTGAATACAAAGAAGTGATGGATGTGATTGCGGATTTATTGAATATTCTAGCCAATGCGTCACGTGTGACCACCATGATTACGGATGAGTTAACCGAAATTCGCAAGCAATTTGGCGATAAACGCCGCAGTGAAATTGTGGTGAATGCGCAGGACTTAAACTTAGAAGATTTAATTACGCCGCAAGACGTAGTCGTGACTTTATCGCACACTGGCTATGTGAAATCGCAACCATTAGACGAATACCGCGCACAACGCCGTGGTGGCCGTGGTAAACAAGCAGCGCCAACCAAAGAAGATGACTTTATCGACAAAATGTTTGTGGCGAATACGCATGACTATATCTTGTGCTTCTCAAGCCGTGGCCGTGTATATTGGTTGAAAGTGTATGAAGTGCCACAAGGCAGCCGTATTGGCCGTGGCAAGCCAATCGTGAACTTGTTCCCGCTTGAAGAAGGTGAAAAAATTAATGCCATATTGGCAGTTAAAGAGTTTGACGAAAACCACTTTATCTTTATGGCAACCGCACAAGGTACCGTGAAGAAAACCGCCTTAAGCGAATTCGCTAACCCGCGTAAATCAGGCATCATCGCCATCAATTTAGATGATGACGATTACTTGATCGGCGCAGAAGTCACCAATGGTAATAATGATATTGTCTTGGTTTCCAATGGCGGTAAAGCGGTGTGGTTCACTGAAGGCGATGTGCGTCCAATGGGACGTGCCACACGCGGTGTGCGTGGTATGAAGTTGGCGACTAAACAGCAAGTGCTGTCATTATTGATTGCCGATAACGATCAGCAAACAGTGCTGGTTGCTACTGAAAACGGTTATGGAAAACGTACCGTGCTGGCGGACTTCCGTCATTCTGGACGAGGCACACAAGGCGTTAAAGCCATCGCTGTAAGCGAGCGTAACGGTTTGGTGGTTGCGGCTAAATTGGTCAATGAAGATGACGAAATCATGCTGATTACCACAGGTGGCGTATTGATTCGCACGCGCGTAAAAGAAATCCGTGAATTGGGTCGCGCCACGCAAGGCGTCACTTTGATTAATCTGGGCGAAGGTGAAAAATTATCTGGCCTAGAGAAAATCGTTGAAACGGATGATGAGTTGCCTGCAGATTAACAATATTAAAAATTAATGGTATGAAAAAAATATTTAACTTTTCAGCAGGCCCTGCGGTTCTGCCAAAAGCCGTGTTAGAGCGTGCGCAAGCGGAGATGCTGGATTGGCATGGTAGCGGCATGTCTGTGATGGAAATGTCGCATCGTGGCAAAGAGTTCACCAGCATTTTAGAAAAAACAGAAGCTGATTTGCGCACTTTGTTGGCAATTCCAAGCAACTATAAAGTGTTGTTTTTGCAGGGCGGCGCCATCGCGGAAAACGCAATGATTCCTTTAAATTTACTCAACGGAAAAAGTGCAGATTACGCAGTGACTGGCGCTTGGAGCAAACGTAGCGTTGAAGATGCGCGCGCTTATGGTCAAATTGATATTGCCTGTAATACCGAGCAATCTGGTTTTACGCATGTGCCCGACTTTAAAAGCTGGCAACTAAATAAAGATGCCGCTTATGTGCATATTTGCACCAATGAAACCATTAACGGTGTTGAGTTTGATGGAATTCTTAATGCAGGTGATGTGCCAATTGTGGCTGACATGTCGTCGCATATTTTGTCGCGCCCAATTGATGTGAGTAAGTTTGGTGTGATTTACGGTGGCGCGCAAAAAAATATCGGCCCAGCAGGTTTATGTATTGTGATTGTGCGCGAAGATTTATTGGGTAGCGCATCAAAGCTGACACCTGCGGTGTTTAACTGGAAAACGCAGGCCGAAAATCAAAGCATGATTAATACACCAGCAACTTACAGCATCTATATTGCGGGGCTGGTTTTTGAATGGTTATTGGAGCAAGGTGGCGTGGCGGCGATTGAGCAGAAAAATATAGCCAAAGCCAATTTGTTTTATGATTATGTCGATAATAGCGATTTTTACAGCAATAACATTGCCTTAAATAATCGCTCACGTATGAATATTCCGTTTAGATTACGTGACGAATCTTTAAATGACGCTTTTTTAAAAGGCGCTGAAGCGCAAGGTTTATTGCAATTAAAAGGCCACCGTATTGTGGGTGGCATGCGTGCCAGTATGTATAACGCCATGCCGATTGAGGGCGTGCAAGCGCTGGTTGATTATATGCAGCAATTTGCAAGCAACCATTAATTGAGGACACTTTTATAAGACATGAGTGAACAATTAAAACAGCACAGAGACCAGATAGACGCCATTGACGAGCAGATATTAAAGCTGGTGAATGAGCGCGCGGCATTGGCGCGTACCATTGGCAGCTTAAAAGACGATGGCGTGATTTACCGCCCAGAGCGTGAAGCACAAGTGTTGCGCCGTCTGCAAGCCAATAACCAAGGCCCGCTATCGGCAGAGGCGATTAGCCATATTTTTCGTGGTGTGATGTCAAATTGCCGTGCGCTGGAAAAAGAGCTTTCTATCGCCTTTTTAGGGCCATTGGGCACCTATAGTGAAGAAGCCGCGCTTAAGCAGTTTGGGTTAGGTCGTAGCGCAGTAGTGTGTGCCAGTATTGATGAGGTGTTTCGCACTTTAGAAGCAGGGCAGGCGGATTATGGCGTGGTGCCAGTAGAAAACTCAACCGAAGGCGCGATTGGCCTAACCTTGGATTTATTACTTGAAAGCACACTTAAAGTCTGTGGCGAAATTACGTTGCCGATTCATCACTGTTTACTTTCAAAACAAACCGATATTACTAAAATCCAGCATGTGTTTTCGCACAGCCAATCTTTATCGCAATGCCATGAGTGGCTGAATAAAAACTTAGCACGCGCACAACGTGAGCCTGTAACCAGCAACGCCTATGCCGCACAAATGATTCACAACTTGGTTTCAACCGACAATACTTTTGCGGCGGCGATTGCCAGCAAGCGTGCTGCGGAACTGTTCAACCTGAATGTACTGGCCGAAAATATTGAAGATGACCCAAAAAATACCACGCGCTTTTTAGTGTTGGGTAAGCATGAAGTTGCGCCATCTGGGCATGATAAGACATCAGTAGTCATGACTTCGCAAAATAAACCAGGTGCAATGGTGGAATTGTTAGAACCGCTTTCACGTCACGGTGTCAGTATGACCAAGTTTGAGTCTAGGCCTTCTAAACAAGGCTTGTGGGATTATGTGTTCTATGTGGATATTGAAGGCCATCAGTTGGATGAAAAGGTAAAAACGGCCTTGCAGGATTGCGAGCAGCGCGCATCTTTCTTAAAAGTGCTGGGCTCTTATCCTGTGGCTGTGGTTTAAGCACTTTAGTCTAAGTAATTTAGTTTAAATACCGTCATTTAAAAATTATTGTTTAAGTTAATAGGTTTTTTGTATGAATATCCATCATTTAGCGCCCGATTATATTCGCGCCATTGCCCCTTACCAAGGTGGCAAGCCGATTAGTGAGCTTGCGCGTGAAATGGGTTTAAATGAGGCCGATATTGTTAAATTAGCTTCTAATGAAAACCCGCTTGGCATTAGCCCCAAAGCGCAAATGGCTATTGAAGATGCTATTTACGATATTGCGCGTTATCCAGATGGAAATAGTTTTGCGCTACGCCAAGTGGTGGCGCAAAAATTCAATGTGGCGCTCAACCAGATTGTATTTGGCAATGGCTCAAATGATATTCTAGAACTTGCTGCCAGAGCATTCTTGCATGCAGGTTGCGAAGCGATTTATTCTCAACATGCCTTTGCGGTTTATCCACTAGTCACGCAAGCAGTGGGTGCTACTGGTGTAGTAGTGCCTGCAAAAGATTTTGCACACGATTTAGACGCTTTTTTAAAAGCGATAACACCAAACACGCGCTTGATATTTATTGCTAACCCCAATAATCCAACTGGTACTTTAATTGCCAAAGATGCTTTAAAAGCCTTTTTACAACAAGTACCAAAAAGCGTATTGGTAGTAGTGGATGAAGCCTACGACGAGTATTTATCGGCTCATCATAAATCCGAGGCAATTAATTGGTTAAGTCAGTTTGATAACCTGATTATTTCGCGCACCTTTTCTAAGGCTTATGGCTTGGCAGGTTTGCGTATCGGTTTTGGCTTGATGCATGCCAACGTTGCCGATATGCTTAACCGCGTGCGCCAGCCTTTTAATGTGAATAATGTAGCGCAGGCGGCGGCCATTGCTAGTTTGGCAGATGACGATTTTGTTGAGCGTAGCTATGCCTTAAATCAGGCTGGTATGGTGCAAATCGCACAAGGCTTAAAGGCTTTAGGCTTAACTTATATACCTTCGTTTGCTAATTTTATTAGTTTTAAGATTGAACATGCTGCTCTTGTGAATCAGCAATTATTAAAAAATGGCGTGATTGTGCGCCCAATTGCCAATTATGAAATGCCCGACTATTTGCGCGTGAGCATTGGCTTATTCAGTGAAAATGCTCGCTTTTTAAACGTATTAGCGCAGATTATAAAAAAGTAAAAAATGACCGATCAAGAAAAACTAATTAACGAAAAGCTGGCGTATGAAAAGCTGGCAACGGATGATGTTCGCATACGCGAAATCAAGCCTTTAAACACGCCTTCTGACTTACTAAGCCGCTTAAAAGAAAGCGCCGACTCAACGCACAATATTCTGCAAACGCGCGCAGCGATTCACCGCATATTGCATCAGGCGGACGATAGATTATTAGTGATTGTGGGGCCTTGCTCTATACACGACACCAAGGCGGGCATGGAATACGCGCAGCGCTTATTGGAAGTGCGCAAAAACCTAGCGGCCGATTTATTGATTGTGATGCGTGTGTATTTTGAAAAACCACGCACAACAGTAGGCTGGAAAGGCTTGATTAATGACCCGCACTTGGATGGTAGCTATGCTATTAATGAAGGCTTAGAGATTGCACGTAAATTTTTGCTGGATGTAAATGAGCTTGGCGTGCCAGCAGGTGCCGAGTTTTTAGATACGATTACGCCACAATACACAGCGGATTTGGTCAGTTGGGGCGCCATTGGCGCGCGTACCACTGAATCACAAGTGCATCGAGAGCTAGCCTCAGGTTTATCTTGCCCAGTGGGCTTTAAAAATGGCACAGATGGTAGCGTGCGCGTGGCGATTGATGCGATTAAAACCGCGGCTAGCCCGCATCATTTCTTATCTGTAACCAAAGAAGGTCAATCGGCCATCATCTCAACCACTGGCAATGAAGATTGCCATGTGATTTTGCGTGGCGGTAAAACACCTAATTATGATGCGGCCAGCGTAGATGATGCTTGCAATCAGCTGGCTAATTCAGGCTTAGCGCCAAGATTAATGATTGATTGCAGCCATGCCAATAGCAGCAAGCAATACAGCAAGCAAAATGAAGTAGCGCGCGATGTTGCCAAGCAAGTCGCCGCTGGTGATGCGCGTATTATTGGGTTAATGGTGGAATCACATCTGTTTGAGGGTCGCCAAGACCACACTCCAGGCTGTGAGCTTAAATACGGGCAATCAATTACGGATGCGTGCTTGGGTTGGCAAGAATCGGTTGATTTACTTGAGGCTTTAGCCTTATCCGTTCGCCAGCGCAGGAGTAAACGGTTAAGCGAAGAGATTGGTGACTAGATTGCTGATGTCCGCATCATGAATTTACTTAGTAGTATTTGGGTAAGTTATCAGTATTGCTTAAATTAAAAAGCGCGCAAAATTCGTTTCACGTTGTGGCACTAATTAAAAGCAACAGCGATTTTTTAAATCATTTAACTTTAAGGAAATTATCATGTGGACAACACCAGCAGCTACTGAAATGCGTTTTGGCTTTGAAGTAACAATGTACGTAATGAACAAATAATTAGCTTTCTGCTGATTAACGAAAGGCTGTTTAAGACAGCCTTTTTTTGTATAAAAAAAGCGGTCTTCAAATTTAAAAAAAGCCATGCCTTTTTTGTACTTTAAAAAAGTAAAAGCTAATTTTTTTAAGCGTAAAATCTAGTTTTTAATTAGTTAAGTAAAGAGTCTCATGCATATTCACGTTTTAGGTGCCGCAGCAGGCGGTGGTTTTCCACAGTGGAACTGTAATTGTCCAAATTGTGATGGTTTACGCAAAGGCACGATTAAAGCTACTAAACGCACGCAGTCTTCGATTTGTGTTTCAGGTAATGGTGTGGATTGGGTGTTGTTTAATGCATCACCCGATGTGTTACAACAGATTCAAGACTTCGCACCTCTGCAACCAGGCAGAAATATTAGAGATTCTGGTATTCAAGCGATTGTGCTGATTGATGCGCAAATTGACCATACTACTGGCTTATTTATGCTGCGCGAAGGTAAAATTAAGCGCGAGATTTATTGTACCGATATGGTTTATGAAGACCTGACGACAGGTAACCAAGTATTGAATATTTTAGGTCACTATTGCGGCATTAATCGCCATGATGTTCCAATTGATGGCAAAACATCTTTTGAAATCCCCAACGTACCAAATCTAAAATTTACCGCTGTCGCACTGAAAAGTGCCGCACCACCATATTCGCCACATCGTAACGATCCGCACCCGGGCGACACTATTGGTGTTTTGATAGAAGAGATATCAACTGGTAAGAAGTGCTGGTATAGCCCAGGTTTAGGCGAGATTGAGCCGCATTTGCCACCACTAATGTCGCAAGCAGATTGCATTATGGTAGACGGTACATTTTGGACCAACACCGAAATGATCGATATGGGTTTAATGACTAAAACTGCACGCAGTATTGGTCATAATCCACAATCGGGTGAGGGCGGTATGATTGAAAAGCTGAACGAGTTTGGTCCTAAGAATGGTCAAGCCGTGCGCAAAGTATTGATTCATATTAACAATACTAATCCAATTCTGCGTGAGGATTCTGCAGAGCGTGCAATTTTGAACCAGAATAAGATAGAAGTGGCTTATGATGGTATGGATATTATCCTGTAGGAGAAAATAATGAATGCATTAACCAAAGATAATATGCCTTGGACCCGCGAAGAGTTTGAGGAAAAGCTGCGCGAAAAAGGTAAGGGCTATCATATCTATCATCCGTTCCACGTGATGATGTATGAAGGAAAATTAACCAAAGACCAGTTGCAATGCTGGGTAGCTAATCGCTTTTACTATCAAATTTCTATTCCCATGAAAGACGCAGCGATTCTTTCTAATTGCGATGATGTTGAAGTGCGGAAACAATGGATTGTACGTATTACTGACCATGATGGCGTTGATGCTGAGGATGGTACAAAAGCAGTTGGTGGCATTGAGGCTTGGATTCAATTAGGCGAAGCGGTTGGGTTGACGCGTGAGCAAATCACTTCGCTTAAATTAGTGAGCCCAGGGGTGAAGTTTGCTGTGGATGCTTATGTCAACTTTGCCAAACAACGCAGCTGGCAAGAGTCCGTATGTTCTAGTTTAACCGAGTTATTTGCGCCGCATATTCATCAACAGCGCATTAGCTCATGGCCGCAAATGTATCCGTGGATTAATGAATCAGGCTTAAGTTATTTTAAAAAACGCTTAACGGAAGCGCGCCGCGATGTAGAGCAAGGTCTAGGCGTAACACTTGATTATTTTAGTACCTCACGCGAGATGCAACTAAAAGCCTTGGATATTCTGCAATTTAAATTGAATGTGCTATGGGTGATTGCTGATTCCATTATGTTGGCTTCAACGGTAGATATTAAAGTTGATGGTAAAGATTATTTTCATCAACCTGTCATCAATTTCGAATAAACATTTAATTCAAATCAAAAGCAAATGGAAAACCTACAAGTGAGTCAAACAGAAGAAACCAAAATTGCGCATTCGGATATATTTGCCATTGCTTTACACCATCGTTTCCAATGGGAGGAGGCGCAGCAAAGTTATGTGATACTTTTTCCCGAAGGCATGGTCAAGCTACATGGTGGCGCAGGTGAGGTGATTAAGCGCGTAGACGGCAAAGCAAGCGTGGGCGATATTGTGGCTGAATTAAAAGCGGCTTTTCCTGATGCGAGTAATATTGAAGCCGATATTATTGGCATGTTTGAAATGGCTTATGGCAAGGCTTGGATTAGAAAAATTTAATATATAAGATAGTTAAGTGTACTTAAAAATTGAGGTAAAAAAATGGTTAAGTATCACTATCAAGGAGTAGCGAAATGACACAAACATCACTGGGTGAATCAGTCGTACAAAAAGAGATTCACAAAGAAGCTCAAGTCCAGGCCAAGAACAACGGCGTAGCAGCCAATATCACGCATACTCAGCCTCTATGGTTGCTGGCCGAGGTGACGTATCGCTGCCCATTACATTGTGCGTTTTGCTATAACCCAACCGATTATGACAAGCACACACAAAACGAATTAACGACTGAGCAATGGATTAACGCCTTGCGTGATGCACGCAAAATGGGTGCGATTCAACTGGGTATTTCAGGCGGCGAGCCATTATTGCGTGATGATATTGAAGATATTGTGATTGAAGCCAAAAAACTGGGCTATTACAGCAACTTAATCACCTCTGGTGTTGGTTTGACTGAAAAACGCATCCAAGCTTTTAAAGATGGCGGTTTAGATCATATTCAGTTATCTATGCACGATATTACTGAAGAAATTAATAATTTTATTACCAATACCAAAACCTTTGAATTGAAGAAAAAAGTAGCCGCCATGATTAAAAATCACGGTTACCCAATGGTGCTGAATGTGGTGATACACCGTTATAACATCGGTCATATCAAAGAAATCTTAGAGATGGCAGAAGCGCTAGGTGCGGATTACGTTGAATTAGCCAATACGCAATATTATGGTTGGTCACTAGTAAATCGTAGTCAACTCATGCCATTAAAAGAACAAATCGACGAAGCGGAGCGTATTACTAACGAATTCCGCCAAAAAGTCGGTAACAAAATGAAGATTTTCTTTGTGGTGCCTGATTATTTTGGCGATCGCCCAAAAAAATGCATGAACGGCTGGGGCGAAGTATTTATGATTGTTACCGCCAACGGCGATGTGTTGCCGTGCCATTCAGCACGCGTATTGCCAAACATGGCTTTCCCAAATGTGCGTGATAGCGGCTTGGAGTATGCCTGGAAAGAAAGCCCAGCCTTTAATAAATACCGCGGTACGGATTGGATGAAAGGGCCATGTGTTACTTGCCCAGAGAAAATGAACGACTTGGGTGGCTGTCGCTGCCAAGCGTTTTTGCTGACAGGCGACGCCGAAAGTGCCGACCCAGTTTGCTCTCTTTCACCTAATCATCACTTGATTGAAAAAGCGATTGAAGATTCTAAAAATCCAGTTTTGGCATCTAAACCGATTATTTTTAGAACTGACAAGAATTCTAAAAAATATGTGGCAGGAGATAAAGAGCGCGTTGAGGAATTTCATGCCTTGCCTTAACAATTAGCTGATAAAATCCAGTTTTATTGTTTTGTTAAGGCGTTAAATGGCCAGCCGCCGTCCTATCCCCTTTGTTTTAGCTTCCACCAATCACGGCACTTTTATTGTTAATCGCAATGATTACAGAATGGTGGATGCAAATCGCGGTTACGGCGTTGGTTACCAACTGCTGAATACCTCTAGTTTTGACCAAGAAGAAGTCAGCTTTGTGATGGCTTTATTGAGCTTACGCCGCAAATATTTTGGTGATGGCGTTGTGGGCTTAGATTGTGGTGCCAATATTGGCGTGCACACGGTTGAATGGGCAAAACATATGCACCAATGGGGCAGTGTGATTGCTTTTGAGGCGCAGGAGAAAGTTTATTATGCGCTTGCTGGTAATATCGCCATTAACAATTGTTTAAACGCATCTGCACACTTTGCCGCAGTAGGCAGTGAGAATAAAGAAATCAAGATTCCTGTACCAGATTACTTGGTACCAGCCAGTTACGGCAGCTTGGAGTTAAAGCAAAATAAATCCAATGAATTTATTGGCCAAAACATTGACTATTCTGATGCAGCGATGTCAGTTGTGCAGCAAAAAACCATTGATTCGCTTGATTTAGCGAGCGTGGATTTGATTAAAATTGATGTAGAAGGCATGGAGGTAGACGTTTTACAAGGTGCTGTAGAAACCATTAAACGCTGTAAACCCATTATGACCATTGAGATTATTAAAACCGACAAAGTGCAGGTAGAAGCTTTTTTAATGTTGCATGGTTACCAAACTTATCCAATGGGAATCAATATTTTAGCTATTCATCATTCCGACCCTGGAATAACACACATCAATACAACTGAAACTGGTATTAATTTAACCATTTAAATTCCGTTGAAACCGCACTCCATCTTTTTAGTATACGTACTGGCAAGCCTAGCTGCGCTTGCGCCTTTTGCTATCGACACCTATCTTCCTGCATTTCATGCCATGGGTGCTGATCTGCATACATCCGACCTGCATATCCAGCAAAGCTTAACGGTGTATTTGCTACCGTATGCATTGATGACGTTATGGCATGGCGCGATTTCTGATGCGATTGGGCGTATCACCACCATTAAATGGGGGCTGGGTATTTTTGTGCTGGCTTCTATTGGCTGCGCATTTGCGCCAAATGTAGAAACGCTATGGTTTTTTAGAGCATTACAAGGCGCAAGCGGTGGCGCAGGCAATACAGTAGCGCGTGCCATGGTGCGCGATTTGTTTGAAGGTGCCGCCGCACAAAGAGTAATGGCGACTGTGCAAATGTTATTTGGCATCGCCCCTGCCATCGCGCCCATTATTGGTGGTTTATTGCTGGGAATTCATTGGCAGGCGATATTTATTTTTTTAGCGATTTATGCAAGCGTGACATTGTGGGCATCGGTGACTTTTTTACCAGAAACTATGCCGCCTGAAAAACGACTAAAACTTTCTACAAAAAATGTATTAACCAGCTATAAAACAATATTCGGTGATGCGGAATTTGCCAAACTGGGTATTACGATTGGTGCGTGCTTTTCGGCTTTTTTCGTTTATGTGCTGGCTAGCCCAGTGTTTTTAGGTAAACATTTAGGGTTAAGTCCGCAACAGTACGGCTATTTATTCGTCCCAACTGTATGCGGCATGGTGCTGGGTTCTTATTTGGCCAAATATGCGGCTGGTAAATATGCGCCAAAAACGGTACTTAAGCTTGCATTTAGCTGGATGCTTTTGATTGTTTTGTTCAATATCGCGGTTTGCTATTTCTTACCTTTAAATGCTTTTTTTAATATTCTGCCTGTTGCTTTATTTAATGTGGGTATGGCTTTAGTGATGCCGATTATTTCATTGGCTGCGCTTGACCGCCACCCTAAAATCCGCGGCACAGCGGCATCAGGTCAGGCCTTTATTCAAATGTTGCTATCTACCGTATCTGCAGGATTAGTTGTGCCTTTAGTGTGGGGTAGTGTGATGGGTTTAGCTCTAGCCATGTTGGTTTACTTGCTGATTGCTTTATTAGTTATCAGCCAAACACGTTTGTGGAAAAGCCAAAAAGTCTAATCTTATAGTGCTGCGTTATTGAGAAAGATTAGTCCTATACTCGGCATAAGTTAATCAGTTAATATGCTATTGGCTTACTTATTTAATCAACATAAAGGAAAACAAATGTTTAATACTCAATTTTGCGATAAATGGACACCTTATGTTTTGGGATTGTTGCGTATCATCACAGGCTTTTTATTCCTGCAGCATGGCACTTCAAAGTTACTAGGTATGCCACACAATGCAATGTTTGATGGCCTGCAGTTAATGTCATTAATGGGATTTGCAGGTATTTTAGAGTTGGTGGGCGGTGCGTTAATACTGGTTGGTCTTTTTACGCGCCCTGTTGCTTTTGTACTTTCTGGCCAAATGGCAGTTGCCTATTTTATGGCGCATGCACCAAGCGGCTTTTTACCAATTGCCAATCATGGTGAGTTGGCTGTGATGTTTAGTTTTGTTTTTTTATATTTCAGTGTTGCAGGTGCTGGTAAATTCAGTATTGACGGTATTCGCGGCAAATAGTCTGCTTTAAATTATCCTACTATGGCGCCAGTAATTTAGGCGCCACTGTTCTTGCCGCTGCTTCGTTTTTCCACAGCAGATAAACACGGCAATCAAATTCTAGCTGGTGATAATCCGGCTCCATATGTTGGCATAGCTGGTAAAATGCTTTATCGTGATTGCGTTCTTTTAAGTGCGCTAATTCGTGAACCACAATCATGCGCAAGAATTCAGCTGGCGCGGCTTTAAAAAAAGAAGATATCTTGATTTCTTTTTTTGCTTTTAATTTGCCGCCTTGTATGCGTGATATGGCGGTATTGAGCCCCAACGCATGGTGTTCAATACTCAAGCGATTGTCGTAATGGGCTTTATCCAGCATGGGTGCGTTGCGCAAAAATTCTTGTTTAATATCATTGCAATACGCATACAGCGCTTTATCGGTTTGTATTAAATGTTGCTGACTGTAACGCTCAGCAATATAGTCGCCTAATTTGTCTTGCGCTTGTAATTGCCTGACTTGATTTTGTAAGGCAGGAGAATAATGTTGCAAAAAGGGAAGTGGTGTTGTCATCGGGTTTAATTTTAAACAAGTGTTCAAACAAAAAGGGATGCTTGCGCATCCCTTTTAAATGTTAATTAAAACTATTCAATTAAAAGCTCACGTTTGCCGGGCACACCATTCATGGCTTCAGCATCTTCTAGTGCTTCTTTGCGTGAAGTAATCACTGGCCACAATTGCGCAAGGCGCGCGTTTAAGGCGATGTATTCTTGCTGGTCTGCTGGTACATCATCTTCTGCAAAAATTGCTTCAGCAGGGCACTCCGCAACGCATAAGGTGCAATCGATGCACTCATCTGGATTAATCGCTAAAAAGTTTGGGCCTTCAACAAAACAATCCACTGGGCAGACATCTACACAATCAGTAAATTTGCATTGAATACAGTTTTCGGTGACTACATACGTCATATCTATTCCTTGGGGTTACTTCTATTTATAATTTAATTTTGTTTAATTTTAATCGTTTTTGAAATTTATACAATCATGCCTGCGCCAACAGTATTGTTGGTAGATTCATCAATCACAATAAACGCACCAATCGCACGGTTTTGCGTATAACTATCCACCATTAACGGCTGCGCAAGTTTAAAGCTGATGCGCGCAATATCGTTCATTTTCAGTTCAGCTGTCGCTTGTTGTTCCAGCGTATTCACATCTACTTTATACGAAATAGCGGCCACTTTAGCTTTAGATTCACGCGTGGTATGGCGAATGACATAGGTTCTAGCCGTAGACATCGGCGTTTCCGATAGCCAGCACACAAAAGCTTCTATCTGTTTCACAGGTTGAATAGGGCTACCAGTTTTAACAATCATATCGCCGCGTGATGTATCGATTTCGTCTTCCAGCAGTAGCGTGACACTTTGCTCAGTTTGCGCGCTTTGTAATTGGGCATCGCCGATTTGAATCGCTTTTACTTTCGATTGATAACCGTTTGGCAATACCGTTACGGCATCACCCACAGCAATATCACCACTTTCAATGCGACCCATAAAGCCTCTAAAGTCATGCAGATCGGCATCGGCGCTGGCATGCGGCCTGCACACAAATTGCACAGGGAAGCGGAATTCTGCATTTTGCTCTTCATCGGCCGCGGGTGCTGCTTCTAACATTTCAAGCAATGTTTCGCCAGAATACCAAGGCATATTATCCAAACGATCCACCAGCATATCGCCATTTAAGGCAGACATCGGGATAAAGCGAATATCACGCGCTTGAGCAAGGCCGATTTCTTCGGCAAATACTTGATAATCGGCGCAAATCTTATCGTAAACAGCTTGGTCGTAATTCACCAAATCCATTTTGTTTACTGCGACCACAATATGCTGAATGCCCACCAAATGCGCTAAATAACTGTGACGGCGCGTCTGTGTGAGCACACCACGTCGTGCATCGATTAAGATAATCGCCAAGTTTGCAGTAGATGCTGCGGTGACCATATTGCGCGTGTATTGCTCATGGCCAGGCGCATCAGCAATGATGTACTTGCGTGTACCTGTGCTGAAATAACGATAGGCTACGTCAATGGTAATGCCTTGCTCACGCTCCGCTTGCAGGCCATCGGTTAGCAAAGACAAATCAACCGCTTCCATGCCACGTTTTTTAGACGTGTTAGAAATTTGCGTTAAAGTATCGGCCAAAATGGTTTTGGTATCAAATAATAAGCGACCAATCAGCGTACTTTTGCCGTCATCGACAGATCCGCAGGTCATAAAGCGCAAAAGGCTATCGTTATGTTTTGTCGTGGTATTACTCATTAGAAATAGCCTTCTTTTTTTCTTTGTTCCATGCTGGCATCACTCGTTTGGTCATCCAAGCGCGTAGCACCACGCTCGGTAATCGTGGTTGTAGCAGTTTCCAGCACGATTTTGCTGACATTATCAGCATCTGAAATTACGGGCGCTGTACAGGTGATGTCACCCACCGTTCTAAAGCGCACTTGCATATTGATGACTTCTTCGCCTGCTTTAGGTATGTTAATTACTTCACCATCCGCCAGTTTAATATTAGCTGGCATCATGGCGCCGCCGCGCATAATAATATCGCGGTTGTGCGCAAAATAGATACTAGGCAAACCTAGATTTTCGCGCTCAATATATTGCCAAACGTCCATTTCAGTCCAATTGGAAATAGGGAAGGCGCGGATATTTTCACCTTTGTGGCTACGTGCGTTATACAGATTCCATAGCTCTGGGCGCTGATTTTTTGGATCCCATTGACCGAACTCATCGCGGAAACTCATGATACGTTCTTTGGCGCGCGCTTTTTCTTCATCACGGCGTGCACCGCCGATACAACAGTCAAATCCAAACTCTTCAATGGCCTCTAATAAAGTGACTGATTGATGTTTATTGCGTGGCTCATCAGGCGTTTTTAGCACAACAGTGCCGCGTTTCATCGAATCTTCAACTGAACGCACAATTAACCGCTCACCCAATTCAGCGGCGCGTTGGTCTCTAAAATCAATCACTTCTTGGTAATTGTGACCAGTATCAATGTGCATTAAAGGAAACGGAAAGCGACCTGGACGAAAGGCTTTTTCGGCCAAGCGCAAAATACACAGGGAATCTTTGCCGCCCGAAAACAGCAAAACAGGATTGCTGCATTGTCCCGCAACTTCACGCAAAATGTGAATCGCTTCAGCTTCTAGCCAATCTAAATGTGATAATGGCTGATGTTTATTAGTTAACATATTCAATTATTTACAGTTTATATTTAAAGTAATTTATTTAGTTTTTAATGCGGATATTATTTAACATGCAATCCACATTCTTTGCTGGTTGGGTCTTCCCACCACCAGCGTCCGGCGCGCACATCTTCACCCATGGCAATAGCGCGCGTACAAGGCGCACAACCAATGCTTGGATAAAACTGATCATGTAATGCGTTGTATGGCACATTATTCAAGCGAATATAGGCCCAAACTTCTGTTTCTGACCAATCGCTTAATGGATTGAATTTTTCTAATTTATTGCCAGCATCGTATTCACGCACAGGCAGGCTGGTACGCGTTGTGGCTTGCGCAGCGCGCATGCCAGTAACCCATGCTTTTTTACCGTTAAGTGCGCGCTGTAAAGGTTCTACTTTACGCATATGGCAGCAACTTTTACGCAAATCAATCGACTCGTAAAAAGCATTGATACCATGATTTTTTACATAAAATTCAACGGTTTGTGCTTGCGGAAAATACACGTTTAGCTTGGTATTGTAGTGCTGTTCAGTTTTTGCGATTAAGTCATAGGTTTCTACAGGTAAGCGGCCTGTATCTAATGAAAAAATCTCAATTGCCAATTGATTTTTTAAAATAATATCCGTCAGCACCATATCTTCTGCACCAAAGCTATTGGCAAAAGTGATGTTTTTTAACTCATTGCTAGCGGCTTTCAGTAAAGCCAATACTTCGGCTGTTTTTGTACGCACACTGGCTTGCAAATCGTCTGTTAAAACAGGTGAGGTGGCAGGATTAACTACCGCAGGTTTTAAAAATGATACTTCACCTGACATTTATACAGCCCTGTTATAACGCGTAAATACTGGGCGAGGCTCATCGACCGCGCCTTGATACGGAACAGTGAAATCGCCTAAGCTGGCTAAGGCATCTTGAGCAGAACGATCGGCGCGAATTAAAAAGCTGCTAAAACCACTGCGTTTTAGGAAAAATAGCTGGTCGCGTAATACATCGCCAGTGGCGCGTAATTCATTTTTATAGCCATATCGCGTGCGCAACAAAGTACCTAATGAAAAAATGCGGCCATCGGCAAAGCGTTCTACATGCACGGCAATAATCGGCAAGACGTTTAAATCTGGCTGATTTTTAACTAAGTCGCTTAATAACTCATGCGTATCTAGCCATACGCCGATTTCACCACTTGTAATGCGTGATAACAAGGCTTCTTTACGTGCAATAAACACGCTTAATGGCACAATCATTTTACCGGTTGCAGGAATCACTGTATCTGCGATTTGTGTGTCAGTGACGGTTTCTTCACCTGTTAACTTAAACAACACGACTTTACCCGCTTGCTTGCGTGCTTCTACAGTGCTGGCTGGCAGTTGAATAGTTAACCAGTTATTTTCGGCAATTTTTGCGATTGGTTCGCTGCTTGTTGTGTTTAACTGAATCAGGTTGCTCATGCCAAAACCTCATCCGTTTTTGTGCTTAAGTCTTTGTTATAAACATGCGCTTTAAATGGCGCAACGCCCAAACGGCGCACCGTATCAATGAAGCGCTCTTCAGCTGTACGTTCTTTCACATATACATCAATCAGTTTTTGCACCACACCAGGCATTTCATCGGCAGAGAAAGAAGGGCCAATGACTGCGCCAATTGAGGCATCATTGCCTTGTTTGCCGCCAATGGTTACTTGGTACCACTCTGAGCCGTCTTTATCGACACCCAAAATACCAATATGACCCACATGGTGATGGCCGCAAGCGTTCATGCAACCTGAGATATTCAACTCAATATCACCGATGTCGTGCAGATAATCCAAGTTATCAAATTGCATTTGAATCGCTTCTGCGATCGGGATGCTTTTCGCATTGGCAAGGCTACAGAAATCGCCACCTGGGCAACAAATAATATCGGTTAGCAGGCCAATGTTAGGCGTAGCCAAACCTGCGGCACGTGCTTTTTCCCAAACGGCGAATAAATCGCTTATTTTAACGTCGGCCAAAATCAAGTTTTGCTCATGTGAAACACGCAACTCGCCAAAGCTATATTGCATCGCCAAGTCGGCTACGGTATGCATTTGTGCAGATGTTGCATCGCCTGGCGCTTTGCCATGCGGTTTTAATGATAAGGTCACTGCGCGATAACCAGCTTGTTTGTGTGCATGTACGCAACGTTTTACCCAAGCAGCAAAAGCTGGATTACTAGCAATAGCCGCATCAAAACCAGCATCGTTTGCAGCTACGTTTTCATACGGCATGGTTTCAAAATGCTTGCCAACGCGCAATAATTCCGCTTCAGTAATCGTGTTTGGCGCATCTTTTAAATGTGCCCATTCGGCTTCTACCTGGTTTTTAAACTCTTCAATACCTAGGGCTTTAACCAAAATCTTAATACGCGCTTTATACGCGTTGTCACGACGTCCATGCAAATTGTAGACACGGATAATCGCTTCGCAGTAGGTGAGGGCATGCTGCCACTCTAAATGCTCGCGAATCACAGAGCCTAAAATTGGCGTGCGACCTAAACCGCCACCTACCCATACTTTAATGGCTAGCTTGCCCGCTGTATCCGTATAAAACTCCATGCCAATATCATGTGCTTGCACAATGGCGCGGTCTTGTTTTGTACCAGAAACAGCGATTTTAAATTTGCGTGGTAGTAGTGCGAACTCGGGATGAAAAGTACTCCACTGACGCATAATCTCAGCCATCGCACGCGGGTCAATCACTTCATCGGGCGCGATGCCTGCAAATTGATCGGTGGTGATGTTGCGAATGCAATTGCCAGAAGTTTGAATCGCATGCATTTCAACCGTTGCAAGCTCTGCCAAAATTACAGGCACTTCTTCTAATTTAGGCCAGTTTAATTGCAGGTTTTGGCGCGTTGAAAAATGTCCGTAATCTTTATCGTATTTTTTGGTGATATCGGCCAATTTATGTAATTGTTTGCTAGATAGCATGCCGTAAGGCACAGCAATGCGCAGCATAGGTGCATGGCGTTGAATATATAAGCCGTTTTGCAAACGCAAAGGGCGAAATTCTTCGTCACTTAATTCACCAGCTAAGTAACGGCGTGTTTGATCGCTGTATTGTTTAACGCGCTCATCAACAATTTGTTGGTCTATTTCATCGTATTTGTACATAAATTTAACAGCTCAAAAACTTAACCCAATATTTTAATCTAAATAGCGGTTTAATTCAAAAAACCTTTCTCATTTAGCTTTTTTAAAACTTAACTGTTTTAACGCAATGATAAATAATAAAACTGAAATACCAATCAATTGATTAATTTCTGGGAAAGCCAATTTTTGACCGACATACACTAGAATTAATGCTAATAATGTGCGCACCCAATGTTCCGCTACTTTTGCGCTTAAGTGGCTACCAATCCAAATGCCTGGAATAGAGCCAATTAGCAGTGTGCCTAGTAAGCTGTAATCTACCGTACCTAAGCTGGCATGGCCAAGACCTGCAACCAATGTTAACGGCACCGCATGAGCAACATCTGTACCCACAATTTTAGTGATAGATATTTTAGGGTATAAAATCAATAGTGCTGTTACGCCCAATGCGCCTGCACCAACCGAAGTTAACGTCACTAAAAAGCCTAAAATTAAGCCCAAAATAATGGTTAAGTATGGCGTATATTGTGGGTTAATCCAATGTCCAGTTTTAGATAACTTGGCTAATTGATTGCGAAACAGAACAGAGATAGAGGTGAGTAACAAGGCGATGCCTAGCCAGAATTTAATGCTGCTAACCGCACTTTCTGAGGCAACATCTAAGTTTCTTAAATAAAGCACCGTAATAATAGAAGCAGGGATGCTGCCATAAGCCAGCAAGCGTACGATTCCCCAATCAATATTGCCTAGTTTGCCATGCGCAAAAATACCCACGCTTTTAGTAATCGATGCATACAGTAAATCAGTCCCAACCGCGACTGCTGCCTTTACATTAAAAAAGATGAGCAATATTGGCGTCATCAGCGAACCACCACCAACGCCTGTGAGTCCGACCAATAAACCGACTGTGAATCCTGCAAATATATAAAAAATAAAATCCACGCGATTGCATACCCAAATGGTAGTAAAGCCGCGTAATATAACAGTAATTGATATAATCGCTTAATAACAATTTATTATTTTGGTATATGATTTAATTATAAAGATTGTTATCAATAAAGAGGTGCATGAATGAAGCTTCACCAATTGAAATATATACACGAAGTTGCTCGACAAGGTTTAAATATTTCAGCTGCAGCTGAAGCACTACACACATCGCAGCCAGGTGTAAGTAAACAAATTCAAATGCTTGAAGACGAATTAAAGTTACAAATTTTTCAACGCAATGGTAAACGATTAACAGGGATTACAGAACCTGGCCGACATATTGTTAAGCTAGCCGCAACGGTAATGCTAGAAATGCAAAACATTAAACGCGTTGGCGATGAGTTTAGCAAGGTTGAAACAGGTACTTTAACCATTGCCACCACGCATACGCAAGCGCGCTATAAATTACCTGCCGCTGTTAAACAATTTATTTCATCATATCCACATGTTAAATTAAATATCCACCAAGGAGACCCCGCGCAAGTGACCGCGCAAGTAGCAAGCGGTGAGGCCGATATCGGTGTTGCAACCGAAAAAATCAGTTTAGATGATAGGTTGCTTTGTTTGCCATGTTACGAATGGAATCGCTGCGTAGTGGTGCCAAAAGGTCACCGCTTAATCGACGCAATGCCACTCACTTTATCTAAAATTGCTAGCTTTCCGCTCATTACTTATGATTTTGCGTTTACGGGCAGTACCGCTGTTTCAAAAGTATTTCATGACGCAGGCGTGATGCCCAATGTTGTGTTGAGCGCGATTGACGCAGATGTCATTAAAACTTACGTCGGTTTAGGTTTGGGCGTTGGTTTGATTGCAAACATGGCGTATGATGAGGAGCGTGATAAAGACTTAGTCCGACTGGATTGCAGTCACTTATTTCCTTCTAGCACTACTTATTTAGGCGTGCGAAAAGATGCTTTTTTGCGTAACTATATATATGGGTTTATTGAGCTACTAGCGCCGCGATTTGATCGTAGAGCAGTAGATGAAGCATTAAAAGCATATCGCAATAGCTAACAAACAATGTCGGAACACCCAATTCGGAGCGAATGATGTGGTTTAAACAGGTTTTTTATTTGCTAATATTAGTTGCATTAGGTGCCTGTACTACAACTAAAACTGTTACTGAAGAACCCATATCTTCTACTAAAGCCATGCCAAATGGTTTGCCACCAATCGATCTCAATAGTGCTATTTATGAATTAGCGGTAAAAGACGGCGTAAGCTATCAGGATGTGATTGATAGCTTAAAGTCGGTTTCTGAGGGAATGAATTTTGTTAACCCAGCTAATTTCCCAATTGCTGAGAATATGAAGTTACGTGGGATTGATTCACAAGGCGTTAAAGAAGTGCACAGTTTTTGCAACTTAAGTCTCGGCACCGATATTATGTTAGATCATCCCGAATTTCTTGTGTTTGCGCCATGTCGAGTGGCGCTTTACGAAAAACCAGATGCGAATAAAAAATTGCGATTATTTTTGGCATTAGATCGCCCTACATTTGACTTAAAAAGTATTAAAAATCCTACACCACGCGCCCAAAAATCTGCACAAGAGTTAGAAGATGCGCTGATCAAATTGATGATTGCTGCAAGTCGTGGCGATATTTGAGTTGATGAGTACTGTTAAAAACGAAGTCATTTAATTGAGACTGCAATGATTGCTAGATTTAAACGAAATTGGTTTAACAAAACTTGGTTTTTACAGCAGTTAAGGCTTAATTTTGTGGCATTAATTAGCTTAACGACAGCGATTGCTGGTATTGCATATAACACTTGGCGCGATCACCAAAACGAAATAAACGACAATATGCGCAATGCTGCTTTTGAAGTGTTAACAGATTTAGGTGAGTTACAAACGATTGTTAATTATGCACATTTCCAAAAAGATTCAACACTAGGCAACCCAATAGAAGGTTGGAAGCACGTAGTGATGGTGCGCGATTTAAGCCATTTATTAAAGCCAGAGGCGGCCAAAGCTGCGAATAATTTATATGGTAATTGGCAAATTCATTGGGAAAATTTAAATACAGATGCACAAGCAGAAACCCTGATTAGCGCTCAAATTAGCGAAACTAGAAAAGCAGTATTAAACACAATTGATAGTCTTAAATAAACGAAAACGCATCATTATATGAATCCAATTCGCATTGCCAAAGCAGAAAACTTTCTCAATATTTTACCTAAAATGGCAAACCGCCATGGCTTGATTGCGGGTGCTACCGGCACAGGGAAAACCGTTACCTTGCAAACAATGGCAGAAGGGTTCTCTGCCATAGGTATCCCCGTATTTATGGCAGATGTAAAAGGTGATTTGGCAGGCATGAGTCAAATGGGAGGCGGCAATGCCCGTGTGGATGCGCGCGTGGCGCAACTGGGATTGGATGACTTTAAAGCACAAGCCTCAACGGTAATCTTGTGGGATGTGTTTGGTAAAAGCGGCCATCCTGTTCGCACAACAATCGCTGAAATGGGCCCATTATTATTGGCGCGCTTGTTAAATTTAAACGACGTGCAAGCTGGCGTAATTAATGCGATTTTTAAGATTGCCGATGACAAAGGTTGGTTGTTGCTAGATTTAAAAGATTTGCGTGCCATGAGTCAGCATGCGGCAGAAAACGCTGCAGAATATCAAACCAGTTACGGCAATATTTCTGCGGCCAGCGTGGGTGCACTTCAAAGGTCATTATTGCAATTAGAAACCGAGGGCGGCGATTTATTGTTTGGTGAGCCTGCCTTAAATTTAGACGATTTAATGCAGACCGACAGTCTTGGTCGCGGCGTAATTAATATTTTGGCATCCGATAAGCTGTATAACTCACCGCGCGTTTATGCCACATTATTGCTTTGGTTGCTGTCTGAATTATTTGAAAAATTGCCCGAAGTGGGCGATTTAGATAAACCTAAGCTGGTATTTTTCTTTGATGAAGCACATTTATTGTTTACCGATGCGCCACCTGCGTTACTACAAAAAATCGAGCAAGTTGTCAGGTTAATTCGCTCAAAAGGCGTAGGTGTTTATTTTGTCAGCCAGAACCCGTTGGATATTCCAGATATTGTGTTGGGGCAGCTGGGTAACCGCGTACAGCATGCCTTGCGCGCCTTTACGCCGCGCGATCAAAAAGCGGTGAAGTCGGCTGCTGAAACGTTTAGAAGTAATCCAAAAGTAGATGTGGCGGTAGCGATTACTGAGTTGGGTGTTGGTGAGGCTTTGGTTTCATTTTTAGATGAAAAAGGTATTCCCAGCCCTGTTGAGCGCGCATTTGTATGCCCACCACAAAGCCGACTTGGTGCAATTACGGATGCAGAAAGAGCGGCAGTTATTGCTAGCTCAGATATTAAAGGTTTCTACGAAAAACAAGTAGACCGTGAATCGGCTTATGAAATATTAAAAGCGCGTACTGCCCAATCTGCCGAACTCAAAGAAACTGAAACTACTGAAGAAAATAGTGGTTTCGATTGGGGAAGCGTGTTGGGTGGGAAAACTGCAAAAGGCGCTAGCAGACGTTCTGATAGCATTTTAGAAAGCGCCGCAAAATCCACTGCACGCGCAATCGGTTCGCAGCTCGGGCGTAGCATTATCCGTGGCGTTTTAGGCTCAATACTTGGTGGCCGTAAATAGCCTATGCTGTCCGATATCGACATCGCTCAAGCCGCCAAGCTAAAGCCGATTGTCGATATTGCACAAACGCTAGGTATCATCAGTGAAGATTTAATTCCTTATGGGCATAACATCGCCAAACTCAGTACATCTTGTATCAGTAAACTACAAACTAAACCCAATGGCAAACTAATATTAGTGACTGCTATTAGCCCTACGCCTGCAGGTGAGGGGAAAACAACCGCAACAATTGGCTTAGCAGATGCCTTAAATAAAATTGGCAAGCGTGCCGTAGTATGTATCAGGGAGCCATCACTAGGCCCAGTGTTTGGTCTAAAAGGCGGCGCAACTGGTGGTGGCTATGCGCAGGTAGTGCCGATGGAAAACATTAACCTGCATTTTACAGGTGATTTTCATGCTATTACTGCCGCCAATAATTTACTGGCCGCATTGATTGATAACCATATTCATCAAGGTAATGCGCTAGGCATAGACAAAGTAACATGGCGCCGCTGCTTAGATATGAACGACCGCGCACTACGCGATATCACCATCAATCAAACGCATGCCAATACTGGCTTTGATATTACCGTTGCCAGTGAAGTGATGGCTATTTTTTGTTTAGCAGAAGATTTAGCCGATTTAAAAAAACGGCTGGGTAATATACAGGTGGCAATTAGTCATGCTGGCAAGCCCATTTTTGCCAGCGATTTACAAGCGCATGGTGCCATGACCGCGCTGTTAAAAGACGCATTTCAGCCTAATTTTGTTCAAACCTTAGAACATACTCCTGCGCTTATTCACGGTGGCCCATTTGCTAATATTGCGCATGGTTGCAACTCAGTTGTGGCAACAAAAGCGGCTTTAAAATTGGCCGATTATGTGGTGACAGAAGCAGGTTTTGGTGCTGACTTGGGCGCTGAAAAATTCATGGATATTAAATGTCGCCAAACAGGTTTGCAGCCAGATGTGGCGGTGATTGTGGCTACGGTGCGTGCTTTAAAATATCATGGCGGCGGCGACTTAACCAGTTTAAATGTCGAAAATATCGCCCATTTAAATGCAGGTATAGCCAATTTAAAGCGGCATATTCACAATTGCCAAACCCATTTTGGAATGCAGGTAATTGTTGCGATTAACCATTTTACGCATGACTCAGCGGCTGAGATTAACACGCTTAAAACCGCTGTTGAACAGATGGATTGTGAGGCAATCGTTTGCAAACATTGGGCCGAGGGCGGTGCAGGCGCAACCGAGTTAGCCAGCGCCGTAGTTAACACGATAAAACAGGGCAAAACGCATTTTAAGTTGCTATATGCCGATGAAATGCCGTTAACGCAGAAACTGGAAGCCATTGCGCAAAAAATGTATGGCGCAAAAGAGGTATTGTTGAGCGAAAAAGCCGCCCAAAAACTGCTGGAATTAGAGCAACAATATAGCCATTTCCCTATTTGTGTTGCAAAAACACAATATTCATTTTCATCCAACCCACTTTTGCGTGGTGCGCCTGTTGAACATACCCTAGAAGTGCAGGATTTACATTTGTCGCGCGGTGCGGGCTTTATTGTAGCGATTTGTGGCCAAATCATGAAAATGCCAGGCCTGCCAAAAGTACCTGCGAGTGTGCGCATTGATGTGAATACGGCAGGTAATATTATTGGACTTTCTTAAATAACTTTGGCTTTGTAGAATTTTAGTTGTATGTTAACCATTGAAAAATCAGGTTCGGCAGAACAAGCGATTAATAAATCACGCTTTTATGCCTGTGCTGGGCATTGTGAAACAGAGCGCGAAGTGGGGCTTTTTTTAAGGCAATTGGCGATGCAGCATCAAAACGCGCATCATTTGGCTTATGCTTTTAGAATCAAAACAGCCGACGGCATTATCCCTAGATTTTCAGATGCGGGTGAGCCCAGCGGTACTGCAGGTAAGCCCATTATCCAAATGTTGGAAGCGCGCGATTTAATTCATGTAGCAGTTGGTGTGATACGTTATTATGGTGGCGTAAACTTAGGCACTGGCGGGCTGGCGCGGGCTTATGGCGGCACGGCTAAAATGGCCTTAGATGCAGCAAATATTATCCCTTTTGTAGAAATGCGCGCATTAAGTGTGAGTGTGCATTACAATCAGGTAGATGCACTGACGCGCTTGGTTTCGAAGCTAAAAGGCAAAGTCATAGATAAGAAATTCGATCAAACTGTGCATATAAAAATAAGCTTGCCTGTGACAGAGGTCGTTGCATTTACGCATCAATACTCGCATTCCACATAAATAAACATGCATAAGCAACAATGATAAATACAACACTAAATAGCACTTCTAATACTTTCAATAAGTTTGATATTGCTTCATGGGTATTGATTGGCATTGCAATGATACTGGTATTAATTTTTCAATTATTACCCGCTTTGCTAGGCGGCTTGCTGGTTTATGAGCTGATACGTATCTTAACCCCATATATAGAGCGAAAATTACCTGGCCCGCGCGCAAAACTGATTGCTATTGCGCTATTAACTATTATTACTGTGAGTATATTAAGCTTGGCGGGCGCAGGCTTGGTAGCATTTTTCCGCTCTGAATCGGGTAGTTTGACTGTATTGCTGGCCAAAATGGCACAAATTATTGAAGACTCACGCAAATTGCTGCCAATTTGGATACTAGACAAATTGCCCTCAGATGCGATGGCGTTCAAAGAAGAAGCGACTATTTGGTTGCGCACGCATGCAACCGAGTTACAAGTAGTAGGTAAAGAAGCAGGGCGCATCACGGTGCACGTGCTAGTTGGTATGATAGTAGGCGGCATGATTGCGCTACGTGACGCTATCAAGGATGACGAATACAAACCATTCGCGCGCGCTTTAGCCCAGCGCGCGTGGCTATTTGGTGATGCGTTTAAGCGTATTGTGTTCGCGCAAGTGCGTATTGCTTCGATTAACGCTTTTTTTACGGGTATTTATTTGGCGGTGATTTTGCCTTTATTAGGTGTTGAGCTGCCATTGGTTAAAACCATGATTGCGATTACCTTTGTGGTGGGCTTGATTCCAGTAGTCGG
>JAKFVB010000007.1 GCA_021732405.1 Methylotenera sp. | reverse complement strand
TTGAAGCGGTTATTTTTTCATATTTCAATCAGTTTACAACATGAAAATAGTGCTGTTAATAAGGCACTTTGAACATTATGCTTGACTTTTTACAATTTGTAACATATAAAGCGCGGAGGTGTTTGCGTTTAAGTTTTATTCATTACTACACATTTAAGCATTGAATTAAATGTGCCTGTAAATTCATAGCTTAAAACAAACTTTTTGGGACACTCCCAGTATTATGTAAGGATGTAGAAATGGCATTAGGTACCGTAAAATGGTTTAACGATTCTAAAGGCTTCGGCTTTATTACGCCAGATGATGGTGGTGACGATTTATTCGCACACTTCTCGGCAATTGTTGAAGCTGGCTATAAAAGTCTTAAAGAAGGTCAGCGTGTGAGCTTCGAAGTGACTGAAGGCCCAAAAGGTAAGCAAGCTTCTAATATTCAAAAGGCATAAGCCTTTTTCAAATATTTAGCTTTAAAAATGACAATGGCTCGCACTGCGAGCCATTTTTACATGTTTTTAATGGTTAACTTAATGCATAAAATGCAGTGAATTTTAGTGTTAAGTTAAGTCAGCAAAACCATTACATGTGTGCGATAATTTCATCGCCAAACTCAGCACTACCCACTTGTGTTGCATCATCCATCTGGCTTGAAAAATCGCCTGTTACACGCTTGGCTTGAATGGCTTTACCAACACCGCTCAAAATCAAATCAGCCGCTTCAACCCAACCCATATGGCGTAGCATCATTTCGGCTGACAAAATAATAGAGCTAGGGTTGGCTAAATTTTTACCTGCAATTTTAGGCGCCGTACCATGTGTCGCTTCAAACATGGCTACTGTGTCACTTAAATTAGCACCTGGCGCAATACCAATGCCGCCCACTTGTGCGGCCAGCGCATCACTCATATAGTCACCGTTTAAGTTAGTGGCAGTCACTACGTCATATTCGCTTGGGTGCAGTAATATTTCTTGTAAAAATGCGTCTGCGATACAGTCTTTAATCACAATGCCATTGGGTAATTTGCACCAAGGGCCGCCATCGATTTCCACAGCGCCAAATTCTTGCTTGGCTAATTCATAGCCCCAATCCCTAAAACCACCTTCGGTAAATTTCATGATATTACCTTTGTGGGTAATAGTTACCGATTTACGATTATTGTCGATTGCGTACTGAATGGCTTTGCGAATCAAGCGTTTGCTGCCATCAATTGAAACAGGCTTAATGCCAATGGCCGAATTCTCTGGGAAGCGAATTTTTTTGCGCATACCCATATCGCTTAAAAATTGAATCACTTTTGCCACTTCATCTGTGCCGGCTGCCCATTCAATGCCCGCATAAATATCTTCGGTATTTTCACGGAAAATCACCATATCGGTTTTTTCAGGGTGTTTAACTGGGCTAGGTACGCCAGTAAAATATTGCACTGGGCGCAAACAAACGTATAAATCTAACTCTTGGCGCAGCGATACATTGAGTGAGCGAATGCCGCCACCAACAGGCGTAGTCAGCGGGCCTTTAATAGAAATCACATAATCGCGCACCGCTTGCATGGTCTCGAGCGGCAACCAGCTATCTTTACCCTCTTTGTCTTTACCATAAGTTTTAACGGCTTTTTCGCCTGCATACACTTCCATCCATGCGATTTTTCGTGCGCCGTTGTAGGCTTTATTGACTGCTGCATCGACTACTTTTTGCATTGGCGGCGTAATGTCTACGCCTATGCCATCGCCTTCAATAAATGGGATAATAGGGTGATTCGGCACGTTAAGCGAATTGTCTGCGTTGACGGTGATTTTGTCGCCAGCAGGAATCTTTATTTTTGAATCAGCTGTTTTTGAAACCATTTAATTTCCTAACATGATTATTTTATTTAATAAACCTTTTAACGTCGTGTGCCAGTTCAGTCCGCATGACCCAAAGAACGGGCAGTTAGGGCACCCCACGTTAAAAGACTTTATCAACATTCCCAATGTATATGCCGCAGGGCGTTTAGACACTGATTCTGAAGGTTTACTTATTTTAACTGATGATGGCGCATTGCAACACCAATTAAGTCATCCAAAACATAAAGAAATTAAAACTTATTGGGCGCAAGTGGAGGGCGATGTAAAAAATGAGGATTTACAAGCGTTAAGGTTAGGCGTTGATCTGCGGGATTTTGTCACAAAACCTGCTGAAGTTTGTGTGATTGAAGAGCCAGCCAACTTGTGGCCACGCAATCCGCCAATTCGTGAGCGCAAAGCGATTCCCACCAGCTGGTTAGAAATTAAAATTAGTGAAGGTAAAAATCGCCAAGTGCGGCGCATGACCGCAAAAATTGGTTTTCCTACTCTGCGTTTAATTCGCTATTCGATAGGTCAATATACAATAGACAATATTGAAAATGGACAATTTAAGGTGCTTAAGTAAATGAAACCAATCATCATTTTTCGATTTATTGCGCATGAGGGGCCTGGCTATTTGGGTGAATTTTTAGATGCACAGCAGATTAGTTGGCGGCTAATCAAAGTGGATGAAAATGAGTCGTTTCCACAGTCAATATTAGGCTACAGCGGCATGGTGCTGATGGGTGGCCCGATGAGCGTGAATGACGATTTGCCATGGATTGCGCCTTTAATTAATCTTATTCGTGAAGCCGATAAAAATAGCATTCCACTTTTAGGGCATTGCTTGGGCGGTCAATTGATTAGTAAAGCATTGGGTGCTGTAGTAACTAAAAATGCGGTAAAAGAAATTGGTTGGGGCGAAGTGACGGTGAGCAAAAATGCAACCGCAAAACAGTGGTTTGGCGATATTGAAGCTTTTAACAGCTTTCATTGGCATGGCGAAACATTTAGTTTGCCGCTAGGGGCCACACACTTGCTTTCTAGCCCGTATTGCCAAAATCAGGCGTATTCGATTGGCATACATCTGGCCTTGCAATGTCATATTGAAATGACAGTTGAGATGGTGCGGAAATGGTGTGATGAGGGTGAGGAAGAGTTGGCTGAGGCACAATCTAGCCCAGCCGTGCAACAAGCAAACGTAATGCAACAGAATTTGCCTTTGCATTGCTACTTTTTAAATAAAGTGGCCGCACAGGTTTACACGCAATGGATTAAAGGCTTAAAACACTCACTTTGATGACTATACTTAACCCAATAATTTAGGCTAAAAAATGGGTTAAGTCTGCCGCTATACGTTGCAATACTTCATCCCAATCGCCTATTTTTGTTTGTCTATACAGTTTTGCCGATGGATACCACGGGCTATCGCTTCTGTCCAACAGCCAACGAAAATCTGGTGCAAAAGGCAATAGTATCCAAGTGGGCTTACCCATGCTAGCGGCTAGGTGCGCTACAGAAGTATCTACTGTAATCACTAAATCCATGCAGGCAATTAACGCTGCGGTATCAGCAAAGTCGACTAATTGCTTACCGAAATAATGAATATGTTTGTTACTATCTAAAAACTTTGCATTATCTGGCCTAAAGTCTTTTTGTAAGCAAAATAAATTGGCATTTTGCGGCAAAAATTTAACTACTTGCTCAAAACTGAGTGACCTAGCTAAGTCGTTAGAATGTTTCATATTGCCCGTTGCTACAAAGCCAATATTGCGCCTTTGAGGGGTTTGCGCGATTTTTCGCTGTACTTTTTCTGCCCAAATTGCTTCAGTTACTTTATCTGCTCTAAATGATTCTTTAATCGCAGGAATCGTTTCAATTGTCGTTTTAAAAGCCAGTGGCAGGCTCATTAAAGGGCATTGCATGTCAAAATCGGGTAGTACGCTGTCCTTGCTAATCACATCAACCAATGTATTATTTTTAAGTAAACGCTGCAGTGGGCCATTGACTTCCAGCGTGACACGCGCTGCTTTTTTGGCAACTAACTCTACATATCTGAACATTTGTAAGGTATCGCCAAAACCTTGTTCTGCGTGCAACAGAATATGCTTATCGCTAATATCTTCGCCCAGCCACAAAGCTTGTCTAAAATTTCTGAAATGTTTAGAAGAAACCGCCAGCCAGCGACCTTCGTAAAGCTGCCAGCCAAGTTGATAATGCCCTTTGAGCAACCAAATCATACTTTCCGAGAAGTCAGCTATCGCCTGATCTTGCTTATTGCGTTTGCCCGCGCCAAGTCGACCCCATAAACGATAATATTCGAGCGCCTCATCCAACCTTCCTAAAGTGCGACAAGCAAAAGCAAGGGCGTAATAGTACTGAGATAAATCACCATCAATCGACAACGCTTTTTCATAATCAATAATCGCGTCTTCAGAACGGTTAATACGCGTAAATAGCTCGCCTCTTTTTTGATAAGCAAGCACGCTATTTTCGTTTAAAGCAATGGCGGTGTTAAAGCAGGTTAATGCCTCATTAGCCTGATTTTCTAATTTACATAGGACTCCCAATCTAATATGGGCTTTGGCTGCAGTTGGGTAACGCTGCACCGCCTCTTGATAATGTGCGCGGGCTAATTTGGCTAAATTAAGCTGCTCTAATTTTTCGCCATGCGTTAATAAAGAATTCAGTGTTTGCGAACTTAAGTCTGAGGTATTAGCAGCAGCGTTATTTGTATTTTTCGATAAAGTAAAAGCGTCTTGGGCGTATTTTAGATGCGTACTTGCCTCTGAAAATGCGGGTGTAATTGCAAGGCATCGCTCAAAATTCGCAATGGCATGTTTGAAATCATTTAATGTTAGCGCGATGTTGGCTTTTTCAAAATAAGCCATCGCATGATTAGGGTCTAGGCGTGTTGCTTCATCAAAGCTCGCAATGGCTTCACTATACCGTTTTAGGTTAACCAGCGTAATGCCCTGATTATGGTACGCCTCTGCATACTCTGGATTAATGCTGGTGGCCTTGACATAGCATTTTAACGCTTCTTCAAATTGATGTAGCTGATTCAGCGCATTGCCACGGCTAGAGTGGGCTTCAGCATGGTCTGGCGATAATAAAATTGCCTTGTCTAAATAGCTGATTGCCTCAGTAAATTGTTGCGTTTGGCAACATAAAGTGCCCAATAAATAATGCGCTTTAATATGTGTTGGGTGCTGGGCAATAACGTCTAAATAGCACTCACACGCACTTTTGAAATCATTATTTTGATGCGCTTTTAAACCAGCTTGGTAAATTTTTTCAATTTTTTGGTCTGCACTGATGGCTGTTGACGGCTGTTTAATCGCGCTTATAGTAGACATAGTTAAACATGTTAAAATAACAAAAACTTAATTTAGATGAATTCATTATGTCTGGCAACACATTTGGCACTCTTTTTACTTTAACCAGCTTTGGCGAGTCGCATGGCGCAGCGATTGGCGGCGTGGTCGATGGCTGTCCGCCCGGTTTAAGTTTATGCGCAGAAGACTTGCAAATTGATTTAGACAGACGCAAACCAGGCACTTCACGCCATGTCACGCAACGTCAAGAAGCGGATGCAGTAGAAATTTTATCTGGCGTGTTTGAAGGTAAAACCACAGGCGCGCCAATTGGGTTGCTCATCAGAAATACAGACCAACGCAGCCAAGATTACAGCAAAATCATGGATACCTTCCGTCCAGGCCATGCCGATTATACTTACAGCCAAAAATATGGTGTACGTGATTACCGTGGCGGTGGGCGCAGTAGTGCGCGCGAAACAGCCGTACGTGTAGCGGCTGGCGCGATTGCCAAAAAATGGTTGTTGGAACGTTTTGGCGTAACGGTGCGTGGCTATATGAGTCAATTGGGCGAGATTGCCATTCCGTTTCAAACTTGGGATTGTGTTAATGACAATCCATTTTTCTCACCGAATACTGAAGTGTTGCCGCAATTAGAAGCCTACTTAGACAAAATCCGCGCTGAGCGTGATTCAGTCGGCGCGCGTATTACCGTAGTGGCACAGGGCGTGCCAGTTGGCTGGGGCGAGCCAGTATTTGACCGCTTAGACGCTGATATTGCACATGCCATGATGAGTATTAATGCCGTAAAAGGCGTAGAAATTGGGGCAGGTTTTACGGCCATCAGCCAGCGTGGTAGTGTACATTCCGATGAAATGACACCACAAGGTTTTGTCACTAATCATGCAGGTGGTATTTTGGGCGGCATTTCGACAGGTCAAGAAATTCGCGTCAATATTGCCCTAAAACCCACTTCCAGCATTCCGCAAGAGCGTCGTTCCATTGATAAAAATGGCAATGCAGTCACCATGCAAACTACAGGTCGCCATGACCCGTGTGTAGGTGTGCGCGCTACGCCGATTGCTGAAGCGATGTTAGCCTTGACCTTGATGGATCATGCGCTACGCCATCGCGCGCAAAATGCGGATGTGGTTTCGACTGTGCCAAAAATTTAATTGTTAGCGCTAATTGAATAAATTTAGTCAAATTTAATAGTTAAGTCAGGACATTTCTCTGAACAGAAACATCCTGCTAAGTGGTGTAAAGTAATTTTAGAGAATCTATTTTGAGCCACAGCCTGCACGCTAATCTTTCCCGTTTCTATTTTATTTACTACTTCTTTGTTGGCGCGTTTGTGCCTTATTGGGGTTTGTACCTGCAATCCGAGCAATTTTCAGCCGCTGACATCGGCATTCTCATGTCGCTATTTCAAATCAGCCGTATTTTCGCGCCTAATTTTTGGGGCTGGCTGGCAGACCACACGGGCAAACGCGTTGCATGGATAAGGCTGACTGCATTTTTAGGTTTGTGCGGATTTGTCGCAGTTTTTTGGGCGCATAGTTTCTTTTGGCTGTTCTTTGTGATGGCGTCACTAAGCCTGTTTACCAGTTCCACTTTACCGCTTTCTGAGTCGTTAACTTTAGCGCATTTGGCGACTACCAACGGCCATTACAGCCGCATCCGCATGTGGGGTTCGCTAGGGTTTATTGTCGCGGCTGTGATATTGGGCTTTTTAATCGATGCGTATGGAATTAAAAGCTTATTATGGTTTTTGTTGGGCGTGCAAATTTTGCTATTCTCCCTCACTTTTAAATTACCCGAGGCCATTATCGCGCCACACGCACACGATACATTTTCTATTTGGCAGATTATCAAACAGCCTGCTGTGATTGCTTTGCTAATTGGCTGCTCATTAATGGTGACGGCGCATGGTGTGTTGTACAACTTTTACTCAATCTATTTGGCAGAGCATGGTTACAGCAAAGGCATGATTGGTTTGCTGTGGTCGGTCGGTGTGATTTTTGAGATTGTGATTTTTATGATGATGCCTAAGTTAATGCAACGTTTTAGCTTAAAAAGCATTCTACTTACCAGCCTGGTGTTAGCGGTAATCCGATTCAGCATGATAGGCGTTGCAGTAGATAACTTGGTCTTGTTAATCATCGCACAAAGCCTGCATGCGGCTACTTTTGGCAGCTTTCATGCGGCTTCAGTTGAGGTGATTACGCAATTCTTTAATGGTCGCCATCAAGCCAAAGGCCAAGCGATTTATAATAGCGTGGCTTATGGCGTGGGTGGTACGATTGGCGGGCTTGCGGGTGGGTACGCTTTGCAATTTTTGGGTGGTGAAAATACATTTTTGCTGGCCGCCATGTTTCCGCTAGCTGGCTTTATCGTGATAGCATTAGGTTTAAAATTAGCTAAAACACATGCCCGTGCTGGTATGTTTGGCTAGATAATTGTGTTGTCAAAGTGGTTAAGTAGATAAATAAAGAGAGATTAAATGTTTACCTTAAAACGATTGATTGTTTTGCTGCTCACTACTTTAAGCCTAATAACGCATGCTGCCACACAAATTAATGTGGTTGGTTTATTTAGCAATAAAGCCCTTATCACCATTAACGGTGGCAGCCCGCAAAGCATTAGCGCTGGGCAAACAAAAAATGGCGTTAAATTGATTTCTGCCAATAGTGAATCGGCTACATTTGTGGTGGAAGGCAAACAGCAAGTGCTCAAAATGGGTCAGGCAGCCTCGGTAGCGGCAAGTGCAGGCCCTGCGAATAATGACCCCGTGAGTTTGTACGCTGATAGTCGTGGTCATTTTTATGGCAATTTGAATATTAACGGCGCATCACTTAAATACGTGGTTGACACAGGTGCGAGTTCAGTTGCGCTGAATAGCGGCGATGCAAAGTTTGCTAAAATTGATTACGAAAAAGGCGAAAAAGTCACACTTTCAACCGCAAACGGCGAAGTAGGGGCTTATTTGGTGAAATTAAATACCTTAAAAATTGGTACCATTATTTTGAATAACGTAGAAGCAGTCATTCATGAGGGCGGTTCACCGCCTTATGTTTTGCTTGGAATGTCGGCCTTAAATCGTGTTGATATGAAGCGCGAAAATTCGATTATGACGCTGACTAAAAAGTATTGATTAATCAATACTTAACGCTTTAAAACACATAAAAAAACGGGCTAAAAAAGCCCGTTTTTTTATAGTAAAAACACAAAATTATTTAATGCGTTTATCGTTTTCAATCAATGCATAAGCGCTGTGATTGTGAATACTTTCAAAGTTCTCTGATTCCACAATAAATTTATCAATGCGTTTTTCATTATTTAATTGCGTTGCAACATCACGCACCATGTCTTCTACAAATTTAGGGTTATCATAAGCGCGCTCAGTTACAAACTTTTCATCTGGGCGCTTAAGCAAGCCATACAACTCGCAAGAGGCTTGTTTTTCCACCAAGCTAATAATATCTTCTATCCAGATAAAATCATTAATCAACGCGGTGACTGTGACATGGCTGCGCTGATTATGCGCGCCATAATCCGATATTTTTTTGCTGCAAGGGCAAAGGCTGGTGACAGGGACCAATACTTTAACAGTGATATCAAATTTGCCATTATTAATCTCGCCGATAAAAGTGACATCGTAATCCAGCAAACTTTTCACACCAGAAATCGGTGCCGATTTGTTCACAAAATACGGGAAACGCATTTCTACATAGCCAGAATCGGCTTCTAAACGCTTCACCATTTCGCGCAGAATACTCTCAAAACTTTCAATCGAAATGGCGCGTTCGTTGGTGTTGAGAATCTCAACAAAGCGCGACATGTGCGTGCCTTTAAAGTTGTGTGGCAAATGCACGTACATATCAAACACCGCCACAGTGCTTTGCTCGCCGCCGCTTTTATCTTTAACAACTACTGGATGGCGAATGGATTTGATGCCCACTTTGTTAATATCTAAATGGCGCACGTCCTGCAAGTTTTGCGTATCTTCTATACTGGTGTTTGCAACGTCTGGTAAAGGTAAATTCATTGTTAAGTGGCCACTCCAAATTGGCGCAACATTAAATTAAAGTTTGTATAAGCTAGAGGCTAGTATTGAACATCAATTTAACATTAAGTTTACTCGCTTACGTAAATGAGTAAACTATTTTTAGTTAAATAATCATATGATTGATGTTGAGATGAAACGGATTAAATCAATAGCCTTAATGCACAAAAAGGCTTAATTTTTAGTGTTTAGTTTCAATTGAACGGCTTTGACCATACCAGCTGCATCTAAACCACATTCTGCCAGCATGGCTTCATGCACGCCATGTTCAATAAATGTATCAGGCAAACCCAAACACAATATGGCATTATTTAAATGCATGGCTTGCATGGCTTCAAGCACTGCTGAACCGGCGCCACCCATCAAGGCATTTTCTTCTGCGGTAACAATTAAGTCGTGCGTGCTGGCTAATTGCTGAATCAGTTCAGTATCCAGCGGCTTAACAAAACGCATATTTGCCACCGTTGCATCCAGTTTTTCTGCTGCTTCTAAACTGGCAGTTAACATGCTGCCGAAGCTTAAAATGGCGATTTTTTGAGTGTTTTTAGTGGTTAAGTTAACACTCAAATGACGCACAATTTCACCCTTGCCAATTGGCAAAGTGCTTAATGCTGCATCAATGCTTTTATTGGGCCCTGCGCCACGCGGATATCGCACAGCAGCAACGCCGTTATATTGATAGCCAGTAGTGAGCATTTGGCGACATTCGTTTTCATCGCTGGGCGCCATGATGATGATATTGGGAATGCAACGTAAAAAACTTAAATCAAAGGTGCCCGCATGCGTTGGGCCATCTGCGCCAACCAAACCTGCGCGGTCAATCGCGAATAGTACATTTAGATTTTGAATGGCAATATCATGTATTAATTGGTCATACGCACGTTGCAAAAAGGTGCTGTAAATCGCCACCACGGGTTTAAGTCCGTCGCAAGCCAAGCCTGCGGCAAAAGTGAGTGCATGTTGTTCTGCAATACCCACATCAAAATAGCGCTTAGGGTATTTTTCAGCAAAAGCGTTTAAGCCGCTACCATCACACATGGCTGGCGTAATCGCCACCAATTGGCTATCGGTGCCTGCCATATCCACCAGCCAATCACCAAAAACTTGTGTATAAGTTTTAGCATGAGATGTGCTGGTTGAAACGCCATTGCAAGGGTCGAACTTGCTCACGCCGTGATATTTGTTGGGGTCATCTTCGGCAGGCTCAAAGCCTTTGCCTTTTTGGGTGACTATATGCAGAAACTGCATACCTTTTAACTCGCGAATATTGGTTAAGGTGTCCAGCAATACGGGCAAATCGTGGCCGTCAATCGGGCCAATATAGTTAAAGCCAAATTCTTCAAACAGTGTGCCTGGCGTGACCATGCCTTTTGCATGTTCTTCAGCGCGTTTGGCAAATTCTTTCACGTTTGGCATCACATCTAATACTTTTTTGCCGCCGCGCCGCACCGTATCGTAAAAGCGACCTGATAGCAATCGTGCCAAATAATTATTAAGCGCACCAACATTGTTAGAAATGCTCATGTCGTTGTCGTTAAGTATCACTAACAAGTTAGCATCCATATCGCCAGCATTGTTCAGCGCTTCAAATGCCATTCCCGCTGTCATCGCGCCATCACCAATAATCGCCACGCTACGGCGGTCTAAACCTGCCTGTCTGGCAGCGATTGCCATACCTAAGGCAGCTGAAATGGATGTGCTGGAATGGCCTGTGCCAAAGGTATCATATGGACTTTCACATCTGCGCGGAAAGCCTGCTATGCCATTGGGCTTGCGCAAGTTTGCCATCGCTTCGCGGCGGCCAGTGAGTATTTTGTGCGGATAGGTTTGATGGCCGACATCCCACACCAAGCGGTCATCTGGTGTATTAAACACATAATGCAAGGCAATAGTGAGTTCTACCACGCCTAGATTAGAAGCTAAATGCCCGCCTGTTTTAGCAACGCTTTCCACTAAAAATGTGCGTAGTTGATTGGCTAAAAGGGCTAATTCATCACGATTTAACTTGCGCAGGTCTTCAGGCGACTGAATCGAATCTAACAGATTGAACATGCTTAAAATCAAAAACTACGTTGCGTGATGAAGTTAGCCAGTTGGCGCAATAAATCAGCCTCGCGACCATAATAAGACAATGCCGCCATTGCATTAGCATGCAATTCAGCAGCCAGTTGTTTAGCAGCGGACAGCCCTAAAATGGTGACGTAAGTCGATTTATTATTTCTGGCATCTTTACCTGCTGTTTTGCCCAAAGTTTGGGTGTCGGCTTCTGCATCCAAAATATCATCCACAACCTGAAAAGCCAAGCCAATCGATTTGGCAAAATGGTCAATCGCTTTTAATTTATCTTCTGCGGGTGATTCTGCGCTGTACGCACCCAATAACGCAGCCGCACGAATCAGAGCGCCCGTTTTATGGATATGCATATGTTCTAGTTCTTCGCGCGTGAGTGGTATACCTATGCTATCTAAATCAATGGCTTGCCCGCCTGCCATGCCGCGTGAGCCGCTTGCTAATGCCAATATATGCAGCATTTGCAATTTTTGCGTGGCATTTTTAAGTAACTTATCTTGAGAAATAAACTGGAACGCCAAACTCTGCAAGGCATCACCCACCAGTAATGCCACGGCATCACCATACTTTTTGTGGGTTGATGGTTTGCCGCGACGCAAATCATCGTCATCCATGCAAGGCATATCGTCATGCACCAAAGAAAACGCATGAATTAACTCAACAGAAGCCGCTGGTAAATCAATTGTGGCTAGCTTTGCGCCACAAAACTCACCTGCAGCATAAGCCAGCAATGCACGCACGCGCTTGCCGCCACCTAAAGTAGAGTAACGCATGGCTTCATGCAATCTAGTTGGTATGGTTTCAGCAGTTGGCATGTGCGTATTTAACACATCTTCCATGCGCACTTGCAGGCTTGCCGCCCAAATATTGAAAGTTTCTTTTTGATCCAAGTGTTGATCTAGGTTTTGATTTGGGTTTTGATTTAAGTTAAGTTCGGTCATTAAATTGGCTGTTATGGTTTTGTTAGGCATGGGCTTATTTGTAATGGTTTTATGCGTTATCAACACTAAATACCCCTAGTTTATTAGCATCGGTTAAGATGCGCACTTGTTGCTCTACATTACTCAAAGACGCTTGGCATATTTGCAGTAGTTCTGCGCCGCGTTTATAAGCATTAAAAGAATCATCTAACGCCAAATTGCCTAATTCCATTTGCTGCACAATTGCTTCTAATTCTGCTGCCGCTTGCTCAAATCTAAGTGTGCTGTTAGCAGCGTCAACAGTGCTAGATTGTGATTTTTTGGATGATGTTTTTATAGATGCAGTCATTTTTAATCATTATTTATGTTACCGATTTAGACGTTTTTTGTGGCTAAAATTTTATTAACTGATTTTAGCAAAACAATCGATTGTTGCGGATTAATTCCTGATTTATTCACACTTTATTTCGTAAATAATCACTATTTAGATGAATCATTTAAAACCTGAGTTAAAAACTGTTTGATATCGCTTATTTCTGGCATGCAAACAGAATGTGCCATCGGGTATTCGTGCCAATCTACACGATAAGATTGCGCCTGCAGAACTGCTAATGATGATTTACAAGTATCCAAGGTGATGATTGCATCATCAACGCCGTGCGCCATAAAAATGGGTGTTTGCTGGTTCGCTGTAGATTTTTCTGCGCCTAGAAGCGTATTTAATGGCAAATAGGTAGAGAGTGCGAGCACGCCAGCCAGAGTTTGTTTGAAGCGCAATGCCGTATGCAAGGCAATGGCGCCACCTTGCGAAAACCCAGCCAATACAATCCGTTTTGCAGGTATGCCACGCTTGATTTCCTGCGCAATTAGGGCTTCAATTGCCAGTTGGCTTTCCGAAATGCCAGTTGCATCTTCACGGCTGATTGGCGTTAAGCCATAAATGTCATACCAAGCACGCATTTCATAGCCATTATTGCGTGTTACTTTTCGGTAGGGCGCGTGTGGCAAAGTAAAGCGTGTATGGGGTAAATCCAGCATTTCTACCACTGGTACAAAATCGTTACCATCTGCGCCTAGTCCGTGCATCCAAATCACGCTGGCGTTAATTGGTTGCTTGCTCGATATTTCGATTGGCTGTTCAGTCATTTTACTTAATTATTCCGCATCAATTCAATTGTTAATCATTATAAACCGCCTATTCACTGAGCAGTTTATCCGCTATGCTATTACTTATAAAAGCACTAAAAATAATATTAAAATCAACTAATTAAACATCATGTTTTTATCTTCACTTTTAAAACAGCATGGCGTGCGATTTGCACTGAGCATAGCCATTATTGTATTGATATTGTTCCACGTCAGTGGTGGACTATCCTTGGGCTTTATTCAAAAATTAGAAAATTTTAGCTACGATATGCGGCTTAACTTGC
This sequence comes from Methylotenera sp., assembly GCA_021732405.1. GTDB lineage: Bacteria > Pseudomonadota > Gammaproteobacteria > Burkholderiales > Methylophilaceae > Methylotenera_A. The sequence continues at coordinate 20,484 of JAKFVB010000007.1, read as the reverse complement.
TCATGCCACGTACCTTAGATAATCGTATTGTGATTGTGGATATTGATGAAGCGAGCTTAAAAGAGCAAGGTCGTTGGCCGTGGGGTCGTGATAAATCGGCGCAATTGGTGAACCAGTTGTTCGATTATTATCATATCAATACACTGGGCTTTGATGTGGTGTTTGCCGAAAAAGACGAAAGTTCTGGGTTGAAGAATCTAGAGCGTATGCAACAACAATATTTTAAAAATGACACGCATTTTGCCAGCGCATTAGAAAAGATTAAGCCGATGCTGGATTATGACCAGACCTTTGCCGATAGTTTAAAAAATCGCAATGTGGTACTGGGTTATTTTTTTAATAATGTCGATGTGAATCGCGTTGGCGCGTTGCCCAGCGCAACATTTGCAGCAGGTAGCTTTGTAGGCAAGCCGATTGATTTTGTTGAGGCGGCAGGATATGGCGCCAATTTACCCATATTACAAAACGCAGCATTAACAGCTGGTCATTTTAATCCAGAGCCAGATACTGATGGTGTTAGTCGAAAAATATCTGTATTAATCAAACATAACCATCAATATTACGATGCGTTAGCAATTGCAGTGGCGCGCGCTTATTTTAACAATGCCCAGCTAAAGGCAGAATTTGCGAGCTTAGGTGTGAGTAAAAAATACGCGGGTTTAGAATCATTTAACTTAGCTGGTATGCATATTCCTGTGGATGATAAAGTGGCTATGCTGATTCCCTATCGTGGCATGCAAGGTAGCTTTCAGTATGTATCAGCGACCGACGTACTCAATCAAAAAGTGCCGCCCGCAAGCCTTAAAAATAAAATCGTATTGGTAGGTACAACCGCGCAAGGTTTAATGGATTTGCGCGCGACGCCTGTGCAAAATGTATATCCAGGTGTTGAGGTACATGCCAATATCATTGCAGGCATCTTGGATAATAATATTAAAGCACGGCCTGGCTATTTGCGCGGTGCTGAGTTCTTATTGGTATTGTTGGCAGGCTTATTGCTAGCACTCACTTTACCAGCACTTAATCCATTAAAAGCAACGTTAATGTCGGTTGGGGTGCTGTTGGGTATTTTGGCAATTAATATAGTGAGTTGGCAATACGCAAACCTGGTGTTACCAATTGCCGCCTCACTGCTAATGATAGGTTTGATTTATTTAGTGAATATGAGCTACGGATTTTTTGTTGAATCGCGCGGAAAGCGCCAATTGACGGGGCTTTTCGGCCAGTATGTTCCACCAGAATTGGTGGTTGAGATGGCGCAGAATCCTGAGTCGATTAACTTGGCAGGCGAGAATCGCGAAATGACGGTTCTATTTACCGATATTCGTGGATTTACAACGATTGCTGAGGGCTTAAACCCAACGCAGTTAACACAAATGATGAATGAATTTTTGACACCTTTGACGCAAATCATACACAACAATCGTGGCACGATTGATAAATATATGGGTGATGCGATTATGGCTTTTTGGGGTGCACCACTCAAAGATGAAAGCCATGCGCAACATGCGTTAAATGCAGCAATCGAAATGAAAGTTGCGCTTAAAAACATTAACGAAAAGTTTGTTAAAAAAGGCTGGCCTGTGATCAAAATTGGTATTGGCATTAACACAGGCAATATGGTGGTGGGCAATATGGGTTCTAGTTTCCGCATGGCCTATACCGTGATGGGTGATTCAGTTAATTTGGGTTCGCGCCTAGAAAGTTTAACCAAATATTATGGTGTTGATATTGTGGTGAGTGAGTTTGTTAAATCGCAAACGCCGCAGTTTGTATACCGAGAGCTGGATTTGGTGCGGGTAAAAGGTAAAGAAATTCCAGTAGCAGTTTTTGAGCCGCTTGATACAAAAAGTGCGTTATCGGCAGAAATGATAGATGAGCTAAAGCTGTATCGCGAAGCATTAAAGTTATATCGTAATCAGCAGTGGGATTTAAGTGAAATTCAGTTTATTAACCTGCAAAAAATGTATCCACAGCAACTGCTTTATGCGCTTTATATCGAGCGTATTGGCCAGTTTAGGCAATCGCCACCAAGTGCGGATTGGGATGGCGCTTTTAATGTTGAATCCAAATAGTAAGAAATCTAAGAAATAAGAAATCCAAGTAATAAAAAATTGCGACTAGACAATATAAAGATAATCAAATGCAAATTAAAATTTTAGGCTGTAGTGGTGGTATTGGCGGTGATATGCGTACCACATCCATATTGGTGGATGACGATGTGTTGATTGATGCAGGCACAGGCGTGGGTGATTTATCGTTAGATGCGCTGTTAAAAATCGATCATATTTTTGTTACTCATTCACATTTAGATCACATTGTGTCGATTCCCTTGTTACTGGACACCGTGATGGGTTTACGTGCAGAGCCGATTACCGTACATGCCACGCTTGAAGTGATTAACATCTTAAAACAGCACGTTTTTAATTGGCTTATTTGGCCCAATTTTAACTTAATACCCGACCCCGCCACACCATTTTTAAAATATCATGAAATTTGTGTTGGCAATGGTGTACGTATCAACTCTAAAACCATTACTGCCGTACCAGCCAATCATGTGATTCCAGCAGTTGGTTACCAAATTGATAGTGGCAAAAGCAGCTTGGTTTTTACTGGAGATACTGCAGGTAGTCTTGCTTTTTGGCATGAGGTTAATCAGATTAACAACTTAAAAGTACTGATTATTGAAACAGCATTTAGCAATGCAGAACTCGAATTAGCGAGGCTTTCTAAACACCTTTGCCCAGCGACTTTAGCAGATGAATTAACGCATTTACAAAGCCAGCCAGAGGTGTATATCACGCATTTAAAACCAGGTGAAGATGTGATTATCATGCAAGAAATTGCAGCAAATCCTAAAACACAGCATTGCCAAGCATTAAGACAACAACAAATATTTAACCTCTAAGCCATTTAATTTAAAAAGCTAAATTTAAAAACTTATGATGCATCCTGAAAATCAATCAGCTAGTGCCGCAATCAGCAAAAGTACATTGCTGCGATTTGAACCAATTGCTAGGCTATCACCCAATCGATTAGATGAGCTAGCCCCACTGTGTATTGTGGAGCAGATTAGCAAAGATTTAGACCCCACACGTATGAACGCCACGACGCAGGCGCTGTATTTGGTGAAAGGCGATTTAGGCATTCGCTATGAAAACGGCAATAAATTGATTTTGCGCGCAGGCACCGATGCAGCTAAACATCCACTGGATACTGAACGTTTAAAAATTAAAGATACCATTGCATTAACGCCAATTGATATTGTGCGTATTGATTTAGATTTACTCGACATTATGATGACGTGGGATCAGCTATCAGGCTATCCGTCTGCTCAAACTAAAGCAAAAAGCAATACATCACACAATAACTGGCAGTTAGATACCGCTAGTTTTCACGCTTTTCAAGTGCATAACGGCGTATTTAGCAGACTGCCGCCTGCCAATATTGAAGCGATGTTTGCACGCATGACAGCCATTAATGTAGAGGCCAAACAAACCATTATTACCCAAGGCCAAGAGGGTGATTATTACTACCTTATTCAGCAAGGCACGGCCGTTGTTAGCCGCATTAACGATATGAGCCAGCCGCCTGTGGTGCTGGCAGAAATTTCAACAGGGGACGGTTTTGGTGAAGAAGCTTTGGCTTCTGATAATAAGCGTAACGCCACAGTCACCATGAAAACAAGTGGGCAACTATTACGTTTAAAAAAACAAGATTTCATTGAGCTACTAAAAGCCCCGATTGTAAGCAGCATTAACAAACAAGCTGCCGATGAAAAAGTGGCGAGTGGGGAAGCAATATGGATAGATGTACGCTTTCCGTCTGAATATAAACATGAACATATTGAAGGTGCGATTAATGCGCCATTGCACGAGTTACGCCAATATGCCGCTAAACTTGATAAACAAAAATCGTATATCGCCTATTGCCAAACAGGTCGTCGCAGTAGTGCAGCAGCATTTATATTGGCGCAATGCGGGTTAAGTGCCGAAGTTTTACAAGGTGGTACACGCACTTCTAATTGATACGCACCAATAATCTTGTTTTGATAATCGCTTATAAAGCACAAGCAAAGCTATTGACTATAGAACAAGTAGCATTGGCATCACCAGGCGATTTTGGGTCGCCAATAATATCGGCTAATGTTGATGCATTCCAGCCGCTAGCATCTGTAATGCTATCGCATGCGCCGCCAAGTACTGGTGCAGCAGGACTAGTATTGTCATTAATTTCCAATAATACTTTGTTAGCGTAAGCCTTAGTTTCAATCAAGCAAGCATTATTTGCAGATTTTATTGTGTAATTTTGGTAAGAAGGAATAGCGATTGCAGCCAAAATACCAATAATAGCTACCACAATCATTAACTCGATTAAAGTAAAGCCCTTTTGTGCTGGTTTCATTTCAATTCCCTTTACTAAATTACAGTCTATGAATTACATAAAAATAAACTTCTACTCATTAATTAACAAGGAGGTCATAATAAAAAAGCTCTTTCGTAAAAGAGCTTTTTATTTTTTTATTTACCTCAATTTGGTATCACAGTAAATTGTTCAACCAAAAGAGGCGTTAGGTTAAATCAAGTTAAGCGTGTGTACAAACACCTGTTGCTATAACACATGTTACTGTACCAGTGCCTGGTGCTACTGGTGTAGCAGTGATATTAAGAGGTCCAACTGCAGGTAATGCAGTACATGCACCAACAGAACCCGTTGGCAAAGCTCCACCAGCGCCCTCAGCTACAGCAACGATATACTCGTTAACAAATGCTTTGGTTTGAATTGTGCATGCGCGGTTAGCAGAGCGAATTGTGTAGTTTTGATAAGAAGGAATCGCAATTGCTGCCAAAATACCGATAATTGCAACCACAATCATTAACTCGATTAATGTAAAACCTTTTTGTACTTGTTTCATGTTCATTTTAAATTCCTTTAGTAAATATTAAATTAAGTTGCTTACACACAATAATCAAACACTGTCTCAGTCGTTGTTATCAGTGCTTGAATAAGTATTAGCAACAGCTGTGCCAATTTACTTTATTTTTTATTAACTAATTGATTCTAATAGAGTAAATTATTTTAAAGGCTAATAGTTAGTGCGTTAATTGAATATTGAGTGGTAAAAGCTACTTGTTAATGCGGTTTTTTTAAATAAAGGAATGACAAAAAGTGTCAATGTTTGCCAATTGCGTCACTTAAATTGGGTCGCTTGAATTGAGTCACGCTTTCGTTTTTTTCAAACGCTAATGATTGGCAATAAAAAAGGATTGTAAGCAGTGCTTGCAATCCTTTTTTAGTCCAAATTTTTACTGCATTTGGTTAGTTACCATTTTTTATAATCATTTAATTGCCGAATCAGCATTTAAATTACCAAAACTTCCACCAAGGTTTTTTCGCTGTTGCGCCAGCTTCCTGGCTATTTACTTTGAGCTTTCTAGCACCTTTTTCATATTCGCTAGGCCGCTATCATAAACACCTTCAACAAATTTATATGCCGTTTCATCATCTTGGCCTGCTGGAATTGGTGGGTTTAATTTGTATGTACGATAGAAACGACCAACCCATGTTACCGTTGATTCGCCAGCACCAGGGCCAGCGGTTACTGTCATTGTTGAGTTGTAATCGGCTACTGGTGCAACGCCACTCACAATTTCATATTTCAATTTCATGTCTTTGTCGTCTGCAGTGCGTAGTTTTTCGTAAATTTCACCACCATTGTTTTTAAGTGTTAGCGTTCTAAATACTTCGGTACCTTTTTTTTCTAATTTTGATGAAGCAATAGCTGGGTGCCATGATTGCATATTGCCAAAATCTTTTACCAATGCCCATGTTTTTGCTGGGGCTGCTTTAATGACGATGGTTTTTTCTACTTTTTGTGGCGTTGGGCCGTGCGCAGCCGCATTAAACGATAATGTCGCAAGGGCTAATAAGGTTAAAAACTTTTTCATGCATGGTCTCCATTAAATGACAATAAATAAACTTAAATTCAATAACTAATTAACTAGGATAGCTGGCTATTATAAATCAGTTAATTGAATAAGCCTATGTTTAGCCTTAACGTGCGATTTTGCACATCGTTGACTTTTACTGTTCGGTCAATATAAATTGGCCAAATGCGCGGCTTTTATCACCCGTTTTAATACGTGTTTTAAGTGTATTTGTCGCGGCATCAATCACGCTGATTTCGTTATCACCCCAGCTGGCGACTAATATTTGATTGTTGGCTGCATCAAAGCTAATTCCCTCAGGCGTCATGCCCACATCGATAGTTTTGATGGTTTTATGAGTGATTAAATCAATCACTGAAACCGTATCATCTTGTGTGTTAGTGACATAAATCATTGAATTATTTGCGTTAAGTGCAGCACAATAAGGGTGTTCGCCCACTGTTAATGTGTGCTGTTTAAATGTATCGGTATTGATTATAGAAACCGTATTATCGTAAACATTTACGCTATACAGCATTTTGCTATCAAGGCTTAGCGTTAAACCAAAAGGGTGTTTGCCGACTTGAATACGTTTGCGAATGATCAGGCTCGCTGTATCAATCACGGCAATATCGTTGGTATCTCGCGCAGCAACGTAAAGCGTTTTGCTATCAGTGCTCACAGCCAACCCTGCAGGTGCTGTTGCTACAATTACTTCGCCTTGCACATTAAAATCGCTGGTGTTAATCGCCAAAATACGGTCGCTGTACCAATCTGCAACGTATAACGTTTTATCGTCTGGCGCAATGGTAATGCCCACTGGCGAACCTTTAATCGTCATCGTTTCAATCACTAGATTGGTGTTGGTATCAATCACCGAAATACTTTGACCCTCTACGTTTGTAATAAAGGCCCGATTTAATGTGCGCGAAACTGCAACGCCCACAGGCGCTTTACCCACGGCAATGGTTTTAATCACGCTGGATTGTGCAATATCAATGACTGAAACAGTATTGTCGCCTTGATTCGTAATATAGGCGTAGGAGCTAACGTTTTTAATCGGCGTGCAGGCATTCAGGCTGAAAAACAGGCTAAAAATGGCGACTAAAATGAATTTATGCATCATGTTAAGGTGATTTAAGTGTTAATTGCAGTGCGTATGCAAATGGATGCTTTCAATAGTGGCAAAAATATGAAAAAATTGCACTAAATATTTTAGGTAGTTTGCAATATGTTAGATCGTGACGGATTCCGCCCCAACGTGGGGATAATCCTGTGTAACGCTCAAAATCAGGTGTTTTGGGGCAAGCGTATTCGAGAACACGCTTGGCAGTTTCCACAGGGTGGTATTAAATATGGCGAAAGCCCAGAACAGGCCATGTATCGCGAGCTGATGGAAGAAGTTGGCTTGGAGCCTAAGCACGTAGAAATTTTGGGTCGCACGCGTGATTGGCTGCGTTATGAAGTGCCTAGCAGCTGGATTAAGCGCGAGTGGCGCGGTAGCTATAAGGGCCAAAAGCAAATTTGGTATTTGTTGCGCATGGTGGGGCGCGATACCGATGTTTCCTTGCGCGCAAGCGAGCATCCTGAATTTGATGCATGGCGCTGGAGCGATTACTGGGTGCCGTTAGAAGATGTGATTGAGTTTAAGCGTGATGTTTACAAAGCCGCTTTAAATGAACTTGCAACGCATTTGCATCACAAAATCAAAACTCATCCAGCTAAACATATTTAAAATTAAGTGAACGATAAAAAAGCCTGCTTGAATTAGCAGGCTTTTTGTTACGCGTTATTTATTGCGTATTTTAAACAATAACTTAACCCATTTTTTCACCCAATTTTATTGCGCGAGCAGGATACCAATCGACATTAAAACTCAAAGTGCCCTTTTCAAATAGCATGACAACGGTTGAGCCTAATAGAAACTTACCCATTTCTTCACCTTGTTTTAACACTATATTTTTATCTAAGTAAGACCATGTGCGGATATTTTTGCCGCGTGGCGGGTTGATGACTGTATTGGGCGAATCGTGCCACACGGTTGCCATGCTGCCCACAATGGTTGCACCCACCAATACCATGACAAATGTGCCATGTTGCTCAGATTCAAACTCACACACCACACGCTCATTGCGTGCAAATAAATTTGGTACATTGGCCGCTGTATTTGGATTGACTGAGAACAAATCACCCGGCACATAAGCCATGCTTTTTAATGTGCCATCGCACGGCATATGAATGCGGTGATAGTCTTTAGGGCTTAAATACAGACAAGCAAAGCTGCCATTTTGAAATTTGTTGGCGAGTGCCTGATTGCCTGCCAGCAAAGTTAAGCTTGAATAATGGTGATTTTTTGCCTGAAAAATATGGTCTTGTTCAATATTACCAAACTGGCTAATTGCACCATCGACAGGGCAAATAAAATTGGCTTTTGCAAGCGGACGCGCATTTTTTTGAAGCGGACGTGTAAAAAAATCGTTAAAAGTCGCATAGCTGCTAATGTCTGGATTAGCCGCTTCCATCATATTCACTTGATAGCGTTTGATAAACCAAGCAATTACTGTGGTGGTCAATTTACCACCTTTTAAATTGGCGAATTTACCCGCTAAAATAGTAATCGCCTGTTTTGGTATTAGATACTGCAAAATAATCGAAAATGGCACACAAATCCTTTAATAAAAAAGGGCAAAACGGTTTGCGTCTTGCCCTTTTTACAGTACTAAACTGAATACTTAACCCTTAATTTAGGTTAAATTTTGCTTGGCTTTTACATTGCGCTTTAGACTTTGATCAATTCTTTGATTGATCAACTAATTTATTTTTAGCAATCCAAGGCATCATGGCGCGTAATTGGCCACCCACTTGCTCAATTGGGTGTGCTGCATTTAAGCGACGACGAGCAACCATCTCTGGGTAGTTAGTACGGCCTTCTAAAATAAATTGTTTAGCGTAATTACCATTTTGAATATTTTTTAAACATTCTTTCATGGCAGCGCGCGCTTGGTCAGCAATTACACGCGGACCAGTCACATATTCACCGTATTCTGCGTTATTTGAGATTGAGTAATTCATGTTGGCAATGCCGCCTTCATACATTAAATCTACAATCAATTTAAGCTCATGCAAACATTCAAAGTAAGCCATTTCTGGCGCGTAGCCTGCTTCTGTCAATGTTTCAAAGCCGGCTTTTACTAGCTCAACTGCGCCACCACACAAAACAGCTTGTTCACCAAATAAATCTGTTTCTGTTTCTTCACGGAAGTCAGTCTCAATCACGCCACCTTTAGTGCCACCGTTAGCTGCTGCATAAGAAAGTGAGATTTCTTTGGCTTTGCCAGAAGTGTTTTGATACACCGCGATTAGAGAAGGAACGCCGCCACCTTTTAAATACTCAGAACGTACAGTGTGGCCTGGGCCTTTTGGTGCAATCATAATCACATCTAAATCGGCACGTGGTACGATTTGGTTGTAGTGAATATTAAAGCCGTGAGCAAAAGCCAGTGCAGCGCCTTTTTTTAAGTTTGGTGCCACTTCTGCGTGGAAAATGCCTGCCATTGTTTCATCTGGCAACAAAATCATGACAACGTCAGCGTCTTTAACAGAGTCAGCAATGTTCATTACCGTATGACCAGCACCCACAGCTTTAGCCCATGAGCTGCCTTCTTTGCGCAGACCAATAGTGACTGTTACGCCGCTATCTTTAAGGTTCGCAGCATGTGCGTGACCTTGTGAGCCATAACCAACGATGGTTACTTTTTTGGCTTTAATAATGCTTAAATCTGCGTCTTTGTCGTAATAAACTTTCATTGCTTTTCCCTTTAAATACAATTAAATGAGTTACTTAACCCTGTAAAATCTCTAAAAATGTTAAATCTTTAAAATTCTGTCGCCGCGTCCAATACCTGAGGCGCCGGTACGTACTGTTTCTAGAATCGCCGTTTTATCAATCGCTTCTAAAAACGCGTCTAATTTACTACATGAGCCAGTGAGCTCAATGGTGTAGCTATTGTCTGCCACATCGATAATGCGACCGCGAAAAATGTCACACATACGTTTCATTTCGTCTTTAAAGTTAGTACTTGCTTTCACTTTAACCAGCATCAATTCACGTTCGATGTATTTCCCATCGTTCAAATCCAACACTTTGACCACATCAACTAATTTATTGAGCTGTTTAATAATTTGCTCAATCACCTCGTCAGAACCAGCGGTCACAATCGTCATGCGCGACAACGTTGGATCTTCAGTTACCGCAACAGTCAGCGATTCAATATTGTAGCCGCGTGCTGAAAACAAACCTGCTACGCGTGATAGCGCGCCAGCTTCATTTTCCATTAGCAAAGAAATAATATGTTTCATACTGGTTGGACTAAACTAGTCCTCATGCCTTTCTTTATTGTCTTTTTTAAGCACCATTTCTGATAGGCCTTTGCCAGCCGCAATCATCGGAAACACATTTTCGTCTTGGTCAGTAATAAAGTCCATAAACACGAATTTATCTTTTTTGGCGAAGGCTTCTTTTAATGCACCTTCAACGTCAGCAGGATTGGTGATTTTCATGCCTACATGACCATACGATTCTGCCAATTTAACAAAATCAGGCAAACTATCCATGTAAGATTCCGAGTAGCGATTTTCGTAGAAAAACTCTTGCCACTGACGCACCATACCTAAATAACGGTTGTTGAGCATAATCACTTTAATTGGCAAGCCGTATTGCGCACAGGTCGAAAGCTCCTGAATATTCATCTGAATACTGCCTTCGCCCGTTACACAGGCTACTTGCGCATTTTTATCGGCAAATTGGCAACCCATTGCATAAGGCAAACCAACGCCCATGGTGCCCAAGCCGCCAGAGTTAATCCAACGACGTGGTTGGTCGAATTTGTAATATTGTGCCGCCCACATTTGGTGTTGACCCACGTCAGACGTTACATAAGCCTCGCCCTTGGTCACTTCCCATAATTTTTCAATCACGTATTGCGGCTTAATCACGATATCTGAATTGGTGTACACCATGGACTTAACGCCACGCCATTCGTCAATTTGTTTCCACCACGCGCTAATGTCATTGCTGGTGTTTTCAGCTGCAAGCAGTTCATTCATTTCAGACAACACAGATTGCACATGCCCAACAATTGGCACATCAATTTTGACGCGCTTAGAAATACTAGATGGATCAACATCGATATGAATGATTGTGCGTTTTTTGCTTAAAAAATCTTTTGGATCGCCGATTACGCGGTCGTCAAAGCGCGCACCAACGGCGATTAACACGTCACAGTTTTGCATCGCCATATTGGCTTCATAGCTGCCGTGCATGCCAAGCATGCCAACAAACTGTTTGTCTGTAGCAGGGTAGCCACCTAAGCCCATCAAGGTATTGGTGACTGGATAATTGAGCGCGCGCGCTAACTTTACTAGTTCGTGGCTACCGTCACCCAATACCAAGCCGCCGCCTGTGTAAATCATCGGGCGTTTGGCTTCAAGCAATAACTTGATGGCTTTTTTAATTTGCCCGCTATGACCTTTTAGCACAGGGTTATAAGAGCGCATTTCTACCGTTTTTGGGTAAATGTATTCAGCCAAATGCGCGGTAATATCTTTTGGAATGTCCACTACAACTGGGCCTGGCCTGCCTGTGGCGGCAATGTAAAACGCTTTTTTGATAGTAGCAGCGATATCTTTTACATCTTTAACCAAAAAGTTATGTTTTACGCAGGGGCGAGTAACGCCCACCATATCCACTTCTTGGAAAGCATCTAAACCAATCGCTGGTACTGGCACTTGACCGCTAATCACAACCAGTGGAATAGAATCCATGTATGCAGTAGCGATGCCTGTTACCGCGTTAGTGGCGCCAGGGCCACTAGTGACCAAAGCCACGCCAACCGTACCAGTCGCGCGCGAATACGCATCCGCCGCGTGAACAGCCGCTTGCTCATGACGCACTAAAATGTGCTTAAAGCCGTTTTGTTTGTAGATTTCATCGTAAATGTGCAAGACTGCGCCACCAGGATAGCCAAATACAAATTTGACTTTTTCCTCATTTAAGCAGCGAATGACAATTTCTGCGCCCGTAATCGTTGGGTTGGTGTTGATTACGTCTTTATTGGCAGATGTCGGATTGTTATTTTGTGAATCCATAAAACCTTGATTTTTTACGATTAAATGATGAACCCTAAACATTAACCTTTTAAGCGAAATTGGTCAAGTTTACCCAGATTGTAAAATCAAGGTTTAAACCTAATTTGTAATAGAAAACGAACGCAGAAAATGTGATTTAAGGCTGAAATACAGACTAAATTCCAGCTTAAGAGTTAGAGTTTTAAGAATCCAGTGGAGGGGCTACTTTTAGTAACTCTTCAACTGTAGTCAATCCAGCAGCCACTTTTTCGGCGCCGTTTAACATTAATGGCTGCATGCCTTCTTGGTAAGCCATGTTTCTGAGCATGGGTAAATCGGTGTCTGTCGTGATTAGTTTACGTAATTTTGGTGTAATGGTGAGCATTTCATAAATGCCGCTACGGCCACGGTAACCAGTATTGCGGCATTCCAAGCAGCCCACTGCTTTCATGCAGGTGGTGGGTTTTGCCGCTTTAAACGGATGCGTAATCGATTTCCATTCTTCATCGCTAATATCATGCGGCGCTTTGCAGGCGGCACACAAGGTGCGCACCAAGCGCTGCGCCATAATACCCAGTACCGTAGAATGAATCAGATAAGACGCAACACCTAAATCAAGCAAGCGCGTAACAGCCGATGGCGCGTCGTTAGTATGCAGTGTAGATAGCACTAAATGACCAGTTAACGCCGCCTGAATCGCCATATCGGCAGTTTCAATATCACGAATCTCACCTACCATAATGATGTCGGGGTCTTGTCGCATCAAAGTGCGGATACCATCTGCAAAATTTAGCCCAATATTGGTCGTCACTTGCATTTGGTTAAATGCGGGTTCTACCATCTCAATCGGGTCTTCAACCGTACTGACATTGACTTCTGGCGTGGCTAATTGTTTGAGAGTGGAATATAAAGTGGTGGTTTTGCCTGAACCCGTAGGCCCTGTCACCAAAATAATGCCATTAGGCGATTTCGTCCAATGTGCCCATAAATCGGCTTGTTTTTTTGAAAAACCCAGCTGCACAAAGTCTTGCACAATCACGTCGGGCGTAAAAATACGCATCACCAGTTTCTCGCCAAAAGCAGTTGGCATAGTAGATAAACGTAATTCAATTTCGGTGCCAGTATTGCTCACGGTTTTAATGCGGCCATCTTGTGGGCGACGCTTTTCCACCATATCCATGCGGCCTAGCAGCTTAATACGGCTAGTAATGGCGTTCATGATGTTAGATGGCAATTGATAGACTTGATGCAGCACACCATCAATCCGAAAGCGCATCGTGCCCATATTGCGGCGCGGCTCTAGGTGAATATCACTGGCGCGTTGTTCAAATGCATATTTAAACAGCCAATCCACAATATTCACTACATGCTGTTCATTGGCATCTAGGTTTTTATCTTTGCCTAGCTCAACTAGTTGTTCGAAATTTTGTACGCCAACAATTTGGCCTGCCTTAGCCAAGTTGGCTTGATTAATCGAGGTGGCTAGGTTGTAAATCTCGGGTAAATAACGATTTATTTCTAGTGGATTGGCGAATACCAATTTGATGCGCATGTTTAAAATACGCTCTAAATCGGGTATCCAATCTGTCTGGTAAGGCTCAGAAGTGGCAACTGTCGCCTCATCGCCTTTTACCGATATCGGCATGATTCTTAATCGCTCGGCATACGCTTTGGAGACGATTTGGGCGGCTGAGGTGAAATCCAGTTTTAATGGGTCGATATGATAAAAATCTAGGCCTGTTTGTGTGGCTAGCCAGCGGCTTAAATAGTCAACAGACATCGCCTTGTGTGGTGGACGCAAATCTTTCCATTTTTGCTCACCAATCACCACCACAGGGTGCAGGTTTGAGCTATCAAGCTTTCTATCTTTATATAGTTTTTCAGCTTGCGTTTTATCAAGCCGACCATCGTTCACCAGCATGCGTAGCACATCACCCAAGGTAAACTTTGCTTTTACGGCAGATTTTACAACGCCAGACGCTTTTGACATGGCTTGACCAGTATGCCTGCTTAAGTTTTGCTGCGTGGCTGTGCCAGCACTTTGCCCAGTGCTGCTACTTAAACTAGTGATGGTATTTGGTGCTTTTGTCATGCATTACCTTGTTATATTTGGTTTTGTCGCATTTGATGGTGCAAGTTAAGCAATTTTCTGACTTGACTGATTGAAATTTAATTCAAACTTAACCCAATTAAAAGCCGAAATAATTTCTATATTAATGGTACACATACCTTATTTTATTCTCATCGATAAATCAATGGCATCAATATTTTTTGTGAGGCTACCAATTGAAATACGGTCAACGCCTGTTAGTGCAATCGCGCGTGCAGAGCTTAAATCTACGCCGCCCGAGGCTTCAATTTCTGCGCGACCTGCATACGCCTCAATATTCATTTGTACTGCTTTTTTCATGTCAAGCATGCCAAAATTATCCAGCAGAATACTGGTGGCACCTGCATCCAGCGCCTGTTTAAGTTGGTCTAAGTTTTCAACTTCGATCTGCGTGCTGGTGTTTGGGTATGTTTTAAAGGCAATTTCAAGTGCTGCATGAATACTGCCTGCTGCGGCAATGTGGTTCTCTTTAATTAAAATACCATCATATAAAGCCAGCCGCTGATTGGCGCCGCCACCGACGGTGACTGCATATTTTTGCGTTAATCTTAAGCTTGGAATGGTTTTTCGCGTATCTAATATTTGCGCTTTAGTACCAGATACCGCCATCACAAACTTTCGGGTTTGCGTAGCAACGGCAGACATTAACTGTAAAAAATTAAGTGCGCAGCGTTCTGCTGTTAATAGTGCGCGTGCATTGCCAGTGATTTCACACAATAATTGATTAGCTGCAATCTTTTCGCCTTCGTTCACCAGCCATTTTAGTTTGATGTCTGCATCTATTGCCTTTAAGCAGGCGTTCACCCAGTCAATTCCACAGATAACGGCGTCTTGCCGCGTGATAATAGAGGCATGCGCAGTAATATCGGCAGGGATTAACGTTGCAGTTAAATCGCCTGTGCCAATATCTTCATCCAATGCGCGCCTTACATCTTGCTCAACTAAAGCGTTAAATTCAGTTGACCCGCGCGGATAATGTTGGGTAAATAGAGGTGTTAACATAAATCTATTATAATGCAATTTATTTACTAATCAGCTTTACTCTTTTAATACGAAATCTACTTAACCCAAAATCTTATATGAAGCTTTTATACACCCCAAATAGTCCTTACGCGCGCAAAGTGCGCATTGTTGCGCTTGAAAAGCATATTGATATTGAGCTGCAAGAAGTGGTGCTAGCCGACCCTGATTGCCCTGTTAAAAATTATAATCCGCTGGGCAAAGTGCCAGTGTTAGTTTTGGACGATAACGACAGCGTGTATGACTCAAAAGTGATTGCGGAGTATCTGGATAATCGCGCGCCTGGCACACATCTGATTCCAATTGATAATACCAGCAAAATAGCCGTCCGCCGTTGGGAGGCATTAGCAGATGGCATTTGCGATGCCGCAATAGCCGCTATGCTAGAGGCACGCAGAGATGAGGCGCAACAATCGCAAGCCAATATTGATAAACAATTAGCGAAAGTAGTGCTAGGTTTAGAAGTACTTAACTTGGATATTACCAAGAAAAAATGGTGTGTAAATGAGACATTTAGCCTAGCGGATATTGCGCTGGGTTGTATGTTAGGTTACTTGGATTTACGCTTTAAGAGCTTGCAATGGCAAGATAAATTCCCGAATTTAGCCAAGCATTACAGCGTTTTGGTAAAACGACCAAGCTTTAAACAAACCATGCCAATTGTTTAATGAGATAGATGGCAAAAAGGCTCAATGCAATATTGAGCCTTTTTGCCATTCATTCCAGCTTAATTTAAGCTTAGTTTAATCCCAGCTCAAAGCGCCTCCTGTCTGATATTCGGTGACGCGCGTTTCAAAAAAGTTTTTCTCTTTCTTCAAATCCATCATTTCACTCATCCATGGGAACGGGTTCGTGGCACCTGGATACAGCACATCCAAGCCGATTTGCGTGCAACGACGGTTGGCAATAAAACGCAAATACTCTTTAAACATGGTAGCATTTAAACCCAATACTCCGCGCGGCATGGTGGCTTCTGCGTATTGATATTCCAATTCTACGCCGTGCTGGATCAAGCCTTTGATTTCTTCACGGAATTGCGCTGTCCACAAATGCGGATTTTCTAACTTGATCGTATTAATCACATCGATACCAAAATTGCAGTGCATGGATTCATCACGCAAAATATATTGATATTGTTCTGCCGCACCTTGCATTTTGTTTTGACGGCCTAAGGCTAAAATTTGCACAAAACCTACGTAAAAAAACAAACCTTCCATGATGCAGGCAAACACAATCAAAGAGCGTAGTAACTGTTGATCTGCTTCTGGCGTGCCAGTTTTAAAGTCTGGATCGGTCAGGATATTGATAAATGGAATCAAGAAATCATCTTTCGCTTTAATACTCGCCACTTCTTGGTAAGCATTAAATACCTCAGATTCATCTAAACCCAAACTTTCCACAATATATTGGTAAGCATGGGTGTGAATCGCTTCTTCAAAGCCTTGGCGTAACAAGTATTGGCGACATTCTGGCGCTGTAATATGGCGGTAAGTGCCTAGCACGATATTGTTTGCTGCCAGTGAATCCGCAGTGGTAAAAAATCCCAAGTTGCGCTTTACAATCAAACGCTCATCGTCAGTTAATGCAGTGCTATCTTTCCATTGCGCAATGTCGCGGCTCATTGATACCTCTTGCGGCATCCAGTGATTGGCGCAGCCAGCCAGATATTTATCCCATGCCCAATGGTACTTAAAAGGCACCAGTTGATTCACATCGGTTTGGCCATTAATCATGCGCTTATCAGAGGCGTTTACACGACCTGAGATGGATGGTTGATTAGCCGCTGTCGATACGGGCTTGGCCTCGGCTACTATTGCCAGTTTTGGTGCAGCTGGTTCTACGTAAACTTCATCTTCAAATGAAAGCATATTTTTTCCTTTAATTCTTTCGATTTAAAAAACTTTACTTAACACCGTCATTCTCGCGAAAGCGGGAATCCAAGTTGAATTTAAAAATGCTTAATATTTAAACGATTAAGATTATTCAACTATTGTTAAAATGGATTCCCGCTTTCGTGGGAATGACAAATTGAGAGGTTTTATATTATTGGCAAGACTCACACTCTGGATTATCAATCGAACACATTTTCGGCGCCTCTTCAGGCACATTGCTGCCTGCCGAAACTGCATTCAATTCACCACCAGTACCTGTTGATTTTTCAGCCGCAGTTGCACCGAGTGAACGCAGGTAATAAGTGGTTTTTAAGCCGCGCTGCCAAGCCAGCAAATAGGTGTCGTTGAGTTTTTTGCCAGAAGGCACAGCAAAGTAGAGGTTCAGTGATTGCGCTTGGTCTATCCATTTCTGGCGTCGAGCAGCCGCTTCAATCAGCCATGTTGGGTCTACATCAAAGGCAGTAGCATACAGCTGTTTTAAGTCGGCAGGAATGCGGTCGATTTTCTGTAATGAGCCATCAAAATATTTCAGGTCAGACACCATCACGGTATCCCATAAGCCGCGCGCTTTCAGGTCAATCACTAGTTGCTCATTCACAATCGTGAATTCGCCAGAGAGGTTAGATTTCACATAAAGATTTTGATATTCTGGCTCAATGCTGGCGGATACGCCGACAATGTTAGAAATCGTCGCAGTAGGTGCAATCGCCACGCAATTAGAGTTACGCATACCGACTTTTTGAATGCGAGCTCTCAAGGAATCCCAATCTAGTGTTTTGCTTCTATCCACTTCTACATTGCCGCCACGTTCAGATAGCAACAAGTCTAGTGTATCTAAGGGCAAAATACCTTGATCCCACAAGCTGCCTTTAAAGCTGGAGTAGGGGCCGCGTTCTTCTGCTAGCACAGTAGAAGCATAGTAGGCGTTATAACAAACTGCTTCCATCGCACGGTCAGCAAATTCCACTGCTTCCATACTGGCGTAAGGGATGCGCATCGCATGCAAGCAATTCTGGAAGCCCATGATACCCATACCCACAGGGCGATGGCGTGTATTGGAATTACGTGCTTTGCCAACAGGGTAGAAGTTAATATCCACTACATTATCCAGCATGCGCATGCCCACTTTGATGGTAGCTTGCAATTTGTCGTTATCTAACATTAACTTGCCGTTAACTTCGGTTAAATGCTGCAATAAGTTCACAGAACCCAAGTTACACACCGCAATTTCAGTATCAGAAGTATTCAGTGTAATCTCAGTACAAAGGTTTGAGCTATGCACAACGCCCACATGTTGCTGTGGTGAGCGGATATTGCATGGGTCTTTAAACGTAATCCATGGATGGCCAGTTTCAAATAGCATCGAAAGCATCTTGCGCCACATTTGCAACGCGGGGATTTTTTTGAATAGTTTGATTTCACCATTTTCAGCACGGCGCTCATATTCCACATAAGCGGTTTCAAACGCTTTGCCATATTTATCGTGTAAATCTGGCACATCAGAAGGCGAAAATAATGTCCAATCGCCTGCCTCAGTCACGCGACGCATAAATAGATCGGGAATCCAGTGCGCAGTATTCATATCATGCGTACGGCGGCGATCATCACCAGTGTTTTTGCGTAAATCTAAAAACTCTTCAATGTCTAAATGCCAAGTTTCTAAATAGCCGCACACCGCGCCTTTACGTTTACCACCTTGATTGACTGCAACCGCGGTATCGTTCACTACTTTTAAGAATGGAATCACACCTTGGCTTTTACCGTTCGTACCTTTGATGCGCGCGCCTAATGATCGTACTGGCGTCCAATCATTACCTAGACCACCCGCGTATTTTTGTAGTAAAGCATTCTCTTTAATGCCTTGGTAAATACCTTCAAGGTCATCGCTTACGGTAGTTAAATAGCAGCTAGATAATTGTGAATGCAAGGTGCCAGCATTGAATAAAGTCGGCGTTGAGCTCATAAAGTCAAACGTACTTAATACATTGTAAAACTCAATTGCACGCGCTTCGCGGTCAATCTCGTTTATAGCAAGCCCCATTGCGACGCGCATAAAAAAGATTTGTGGCAGCTCAATACGGCGTTCTTCAATATGCAAAAAGTAGCGGTCATAAAGTGTTTGAATACCTAAATAACCAAATTGAAAATCGCGTTCTTTTTTAATGGCACCCGCTAATTTGGTTAAATCGAACTGTGATAAGCGCTTGTCTAATAGCTCTGCATCGATACCCATTTTGACGTAACGCGGAAAATATTCTGTGTAATTTGCATCCATTTCTGCATGGCTGACGCGCTCACCTAATACCTCTGCACGCACTAAATCCAGTTGCAAACGCGCAGTCACGTAGTTATACGCAGGCTCAGTTTCAATCAAACTGCGGGCAGATAAAATAAGTGCTTTGTAAACTTCCGTAAATGGAATGCCATCATATAAATCACGCACCGCCTGTTCAACCACTACCTTTGCGTCAACCGCATCACCCAAGTTTAAACATGCTTCATTGACCATGGCAGTTAATTGCTTAATATCGAGCGGAATTAATTTTCCATCAATATTCACGTTAATCGCATGCGCTGGCTCAGCACTCACAGCTTTTTCAGCGGCGCGTTCAGCGTTGCGTTTTTCACGGTAAAGCACGTAAGCACGCGCTACATCGTGGTTACCATTACGCATCAACGCTAATTCCACTTGGTCTTGAATATCTTCAATATGAATTGAGCCACCTGCAGGCAAGCGGCGCATTAGCGCGTTACCTACTAATTGGCTCAAAATAACCACTTGCTCACGCACGCGCGCAGACGCAACGCTTTGATTGCCCTCTACCGCCAAAAATGCTTTGGTGATGGCAATCGAGATTTTATCTAAATGAAACGCTACAGCCGCGCCGTTACGGCGTATGACTTGTAGGGTTGGCAACGATGCATCGGTTGCAGATGGTCGAATATCATCCATGTGAATTTCCCTTTTAATAAAGGGCAGGTACGCTTTACATTGGTCTAAAGATAGAACAATTAAAAGACCAGCAAGAGAAGTGGCATGATAAAGCGCACTTCCATCTGCCGAGGACACCCCGCCTCAAACGTTATAAAAATAATTTTGCGCTTTCATTTAAAGACACAAAAAAGTCACACGGCAGGTCTCCTGGCTTTCAGGTCATCGTTATTTTGTTAGCCTTCCCAAGTTAATGTTAAAAATTGAAATTTAACATCTGACTCAGTGGCAGAGTATTACAAAATAACTCGCTGATTACAGTTGCGGGGGCAGCTTTGGCATTGCTATTTAAGTCAATTAAACAGCGCACCATATTCCCTTTTATCTTACATTTTGATTAAAATGTAAGAACCGTGTAACAAGACTATAACGCAATATAGCGGCTTGTTTCAATACATTAAACACAATATATTGATT
>JAKFVB010000063.1 GCA_021732405.1 Methylotenera sp. | reverse complement strand
GTCTAAATCAATCATCAGCAAACCTAAGCAACTTTGTTCACGCTTTGCATGTTCCATTGCAGCGGTAATGCGCATATTAAATTTCGCGCGGTTGGGCAAGTTGGTTAAGCTATCGTGATACGCCATATATTCAATTTGATTGCGATATTCACTTACCGCCGTCATATCGTTAGCTAATGCCAGCGCACCAGTGACTTTTTTATTGGCATCAAACTCTGGCACAAAACGCATTAAGTAAACAATCTCTTTGCCATTTAATTTGCAATTAAATTCAAAGGTGTCAATCTGCCCAGTTTGCATCACCATTTTTAGTCGCGCTTCAAACTCTTGCGGTTTCATACCAGTTGCAGTGGCATACCAATATTCAGTTGGCGTTTTACCAATTAAAGGTTCTGCTGGCTCTCCAAAAATACGCACGCAGTAGTCATTAATAAAAACACGCTTACAATCCAAGTTATAGCGAATAATGGCTAACGGTAAATTTTCAATCAAAGAAACATAGTCTGATTTACTTTTAGAGGCCTCAGCATACAGTTTTTGTATTTCTGACATGTCGCGCGCAAAACCAACTGTGCCAACGGCTACGCCATCTATTAACACAGGAGATTTATACACCTCTGCCCAGCGCGGTTTGCCACCATCACCTTGAATCGATTCCACCATGACTTTAGATTCGCCTGTCAACAACACTTCGCGGTCAAAAGCGGTATAAATATCTGCTGCCTTTTTGGGAAAGTAATCATAATCGTTTTTTCCGATAGCTTCTTCAGGGTAAGTCACACCAATTAATGCCGCAAAAGCATGATTAATCGCCAAGAAACGGCTATCCATGTCTTTTAGCCACACCATAAAAGGGAAGTTATCAATTAAGGCACGCTGATAACGCTCTTTTTGCGCGAGTTCTTGATATTGACTTTGCCTGTAATCGCTTAAATCGCGGCCAACGACAATCACACCCACTATCATTTTTTGCTGATTTTTAATTGCAGTCATCGATATTAAATCGTGCACAGGGCGCTGTATGGTAGAGGGATGACATTCCAACAAAAACGTAGCTGACTCGCCCGTGCTTAAGGTATTGATGAGTGCTTGTTGATAGGATTCGAGGCGATTTAACAGTTTAGGATGACTTAATTGAGCCTCTTCTATTGAACAATCTAAGGTTTTAAGTAGAGTCTGATTCGCAAAAACCAGCGTACTATTAATGGAGTAAATGCCGACACAATCAGTTGAATCATTAAATACTGCTGTTAATAGGGGTATAAAATCTGTTACCAATGCCGCAGTAGCGGTTAAACTATCGGCTTCAGATACCAATAGTGTATTTATTGATCGCTCAACCATATTTTTGTTTTTACCTTTACACTTTAGAACTTGTTAAGTCTTGAAAACTTGTAAAATCTTGAAATCTTGTTGAGTCTTAGAATATTGTTCTATAAAAATAAGTTTGCAACGAACCTTAACACAAATTATAAATTAACATAATCCCTAGATAGTCAGGTTTTTTATGATATTCACGTACCCCAAAATTGACCCTATTGCACTCTCAATCACCGACAGTTTCGGCATTCATTGGTATGGTTTAATGTATCTGATTGGTTTTTTAGCATTTCTAGGCTTAGGTCGCTACCAAGTCAAACACAAGCCTTGGTTTAATTGGAATAATCAAATGATTGATGACGCCTTGTTTTATGGTGCGTTGGGCGTCATTTTAGGTGGCCGTATCGGCTACGTATTGTTTTATCAATTCAGTAGTTTTATGCAACATCCGCTCGATATATTTAAAGTGTGGCAAGGCGGCATGAGCTTTCATGGCGGCTTTTTGGGGGTGCTGATTGCCATGTTTTTTTTCACACGAAAATACCCGCAGCCTTGGTTGAAAATCATGGATTTTGTCGCGCCATTAGTACCGATTGGGTTAGGCGCTGGACGTATGGGCAATTTTATTAATGGCGAATTGTGGGGACGTGAAACGCACGCCAATTTTGGTATGATTTTTCCACAAGTAGATTTTATTGCCCGCCACCCTTCACAGCTTTACGAATTTGCGCTGGAAGGCGTTTTGTTATTTTGTTTGCTATGGTGGTTTTCGCGCAAAGAACGTGCTATTGGCGCCATATCTGCACTATTTTTAGTGGGCTACGGCAGCTTTCGCTTTTTAGTAGAATTTACACGCGAGCCCGATGATTATTTAGGTTTATTACAGCTGGGTTTAAGCATGGGGCAATGGTTAAGTTTACCCATGGTTTTAGTCGGAATTTGGATGTGGATTAAAGCAAAATCTGGCCGATTTAACACGAAAACTTAACCTCTTATTTTGATGAAAATTTAACATTAATCATCAAATTACAACATTGATTTAAAAAATTTAGCATCTTTACTAAAATTTAATTAATTAAATCAATGCGTTAAACAAAATATTTTGACTTAAAACTTTGGCATATTGATTGCTGTATAGATACCAGCATCAATTAACTTAAAGTTTTGAATCGACATATTATGAAAAAATTATTTGAACGTTTATTTAAAAAAGAGCCCGAATTTAGCTACACGATTGCGGAATATCAACCCATCAAGATTGATAGAAAGCGATCTGAAATTGATGTAACAGAGCATGACTTTTATAAGCCGAATGAATCAGACGAAATGCAAATTGATAAGATTTATCAGCGCATTTAAATCTGTCAGTATTGATTATCGATATAACTTGTTATGTTGTTTTGATTGATGCCTGACAACATCATCACCGCGCAGTTTTAAATGCTTAGTTGTTTGGCCATGTGTGCGTTCGCGCCATAATTTAAACGAATTTAATTTCAGATTTTTGCGCATTAACTTAATCACACCATCTTGATTCAACCCAAACTGCACTTCAATCACCTCAAACGGGGTACGATCCTCCCAAGCCATTTCAATCACGCGTGAAATATCTGCTTCACTTAATGGGTTAACTTCTGAAGTTTTAGTTAGCAGCACCGTTTAATCCCTGTCCATTTTTGGTCTTGCCATAACTTGTAAAAATCTTTGCGTGATAAAGCAGCTGGCGCATCAACGCTGCTTGCATGAAAATCGGCGTGGTGCTGCAAATATTGCGCATAGGCGGAATCGCCAGAAAGCTGCTGAATTAAATGCCAACAATGACGTAATTTTTTTAGGATTAGTTTTTTTAACATTAATCTCTTACCCATGCGTTGTTGAGTTGCGATTCCGTATGCGCTACTTCAGTGCATGGCAACACAGGCTTACCAGCTATACGGCGCGTGCAAACTATTAGCATATCCATCATCACAATCCATAACATTGCCACAAAAAATAAGGTTAAGTAGGCATCTAAATGTTGGTTAAAAATAAGCTGTGGCGCAACAGCGGCTTTCTCTGGCGGCAATAATCCAGCAGCTAGTTTTGTGCTTAAATCATTGGCGGCGGCAAAAAAACCCACCCTAATATCATCACTGAATACTTTCAGGTAAGCCGCTGAAGTGGTGATGGCGATTAGCCAAGCCAATGGCAAACCTGTTACCCAAGCGTATTTCAGCTTACCATTTTTAACCAAAATACCAGTTGCCACACATAGCGCAATAGCGGCTAGCATTTGATTGGCAATACCAAATAAGGGCCACAAAATATTCACGCCACCGTTAGGGTCTATCACGCCGATATATAAAAAGTACCCCCAACCCGCCACCACTAAGCTACTAGTGAATATGACAGACGGTGTGTAAGAAGTTTCACCCAGTTTTTTATTAAAGTTGCCCAGCATATCTTGCAGCATAAAGCGGCCAACGCGGGTGCCTGCGTCAAGCGTGGTTAAGATAAAAATCGCCTCAAACATAATGGCAAAGTGGTACCACAGCGCCAACAAACCTTTGCCGAACGCATTGCCAAAAATGCTGGCCATGCCCACCGCCAAGCTAGGTGCGCCGCCTGTGCGGGCAAATAGGCTACTCTCGCCCATATCTTTTGCCAGTTGATTCATTTGCTCTACCGATACCGCAAAACCCCAGCTATTAATTTTGGCAACAGCATCAATGGCTTCTTTGCCCACCACGCCTGCTGGGCTATTAATGGCAAAAAACACGCCAGGCTCTAATACCGTTGCGGCAATCATCGCCATAATCGCTACAAAGCTTTCTAGCAACATGGCGCCGTAACCTATCATGCGAATATCACGCTCATTAGCTAAAAGCTTGGGCGTTGTACCCGATGCAATCAGCGCATGAAAGCCAGAAATCGCCCCGCAAGCGATGGTGATAAATACAAACGGAAACAGCTTGCCACCAAAAATAGGGCCTGTGCCATCGGTAAATTGGGTGATGGCTGGCATATGGATATCGGGTCGCAAAATGACAATAGCAACCGCCAACAAAATCACCGTGCCTAGCTTCATGTAAGTCGATAAATAATCGCGCGGCGCCAGCAACAGCCATACAGGCAAAACTGCGGCGGCAAAGCCGTACACAATAATGGCAAACGCTAAGGGCAAGCCATCATGATCAAAATACACACGCAAGGTTTCGTTGTGGTCTATCCAGCCGCCTGCAAACACACTCAGCAGCAACAAAATGACGCCAATCGCGGATGCTTCCATCACGCGGCCTGGGCGAATATGGCGCATGTAAAGGCCGATTAGCATGGCAATCGGTATGGTTGCCGCCACGGTGGATGTTGCCCACGGGCTATGTTTCATGGCGTTTACAACCACCAAGCCCAGCACGGCAATTAAGATAATCATGATTAAAAACGTACCGATTAGCGCGGCTGTACCGCCAATGACACCGATTTCATCACGCGCCATTTGACCTAAACTGCGGCCATTTCTTCTGGTAGAGAAAAACAACGTCACCATATCTTGCACCGCGCCGCCCAATACGGCACCTATCAGTATCCATAACGTGCCAGGCAAGTAGCCAAATTGCGCAGCAAGCGTTGGGCCTACTAAAGGACCTGGCCCTGCGATTGCAGCAAAATGGTGGCCAAATACCACCCATTTATTAGTGGGCATAAAATCGCGACCATTATCTAATCGTTCAGCAGGCGTGGCGCGAGTTTCATCTATCACCAATACTTTGGCCGCAATCCATGCTGCATAAAAACGATAGGCGATGGCGTAAATACAGGTCGCCGCGGTGATTAACCACAAAGCGTTGATGCTTTCGCCGCGATTCAATGCAATGGTACTTAAGGCAAATGTGCCCAATAAACCGACTAAAATCCAGAGGATGAATTTGATGTTTTTATGCATGATTATTTCTGATGAATAATTGACCGAAAATAAATATTTAGTATTTTATCTAGTATAAATCACATACGCTGCATGAACCTAGTGCGGCAATCAAACTCCATATCTATGCTGCTAATGCTACACTAGCTCATCATTTTAAACAGAAATCCCATGCAAACTGCCGCTCAAAATCCACCTAAAAACAATTCTTCTAAAAAGCTATCGCCACTAGCCAATTTAATTCCTTTTTTAAAACCCTATCGCGCGCGCGTTTTATTGGCATTTGTGCTGCTGTGTTTAGGCTCGGCTACTTTATTACTGGTGCCGCTAGCGTTTCGCGATTTAATTGATTTTGGCTTTATCAGCAACACAAGCGCTGCAAAACCTAGTCATGGCCTATTAGCGAATTTAAGCCTTAACGGGCATTTTCTGGTGATGTTTGCGCTGGCGGCTTTTTGGGCGCTGATGATTGCGCTGCGCTATTACAATATTTCGTGGGTGGGTGAGCGCGTTACCGCTGATTTGCGCAGTGCGGTTTACGCGCGCGTGATGACGCAAAGCCCACAGTTTTTTGAAACTACGCAAACTGGTGAAGTATTATCACGTTTAACAGGTGATACCACATTGATTCAAACCGTGGTCGGCAGTTCTATTTCAATGGGGCTGCGTAGCGCGTTTCAATTTATCGGTGGCATGGTGATGCTGGCGGTAACCAACCTTTATTTGTTCTCACTTAATATCGGCTTAATGCTATTGCTGATTTTGCCCATCATCATGATTGGCCGAAAAGTCAAAAAACTATCACGCGAATCGCAAGACCGCATTGCGGATAGCAGCGCGATGGCAGGCGAAATATTGAATGCCATGCCTACCGTGCAATCGTATACACAAGAGCAAGCAGAGATTCTACGTTTTAAAACCAGCGCCGATATCAGCTTTAACACCGCCTTAAAGCGCGTAAAAGTGCGCTCAGCGCTGACAATCTTGATGGTGACCGCCGTATTGGGCACTATTATTTTTGTATTATGGATTGGCGCAAGGCAGGTGAATACGGGTGAAATGACAGGCGGCGAACTGGCTTCATTTGTATTGTATGCGCTGATGGTGGCTGGCGCGGTAGGCACCATGGCAGAAGTATGGGGCGAGGTGATGCGCGCGGCAGGCGCCACTGAGCGGCTATTAGAATTGCTACATTCTGACGTAGCGATTAAAGAGCCAGCAACAGCACAAGTATTAGTGAACCCAACACAAGCCAGAATTGTATTTAAAGATGTGGTGTTTCATTACCCATCTCGCCCGCAAATTGCGGCCTTAGATGGCATTAACCTTGAGATTGCCGCAGGCGAAACTATCGCTTTGGTCGGCCCATCTGGCGCAGGGAAAACTACTTTATTTCAATGCTTATTACGCTTTTATGAAATCACCTCTGGCCAGATTCTTATTAATAATCAAGCAATTGACTCATTAAGCTTAAAAAGCCTGCGCGACAGCATCGCCATCGTCCCGCAAGATGCGGTCATCTTTTCTGCCAATGCGCTGGAAAATATCCGCTATGGCAAACCCAGCGCCTCTGACAGTGAAGTACTTGCGGCCGCCAAAGCCGCACAAGTAGACGAATTTATCCAGAAATTACCGGAAGGCTACCAAACCTTTTTAGGTGAGCGTGGCACACGCTTGTCTGGTGGCCAGCGCCAGCGCATCGCAATCGCCCGCGCCATGCTAAAAGATGCGCCTATTCTGTTATTGGATGAAGCAACAAGCGCGCTGGATGCGGAAAGCGAAATATTGGTGCAACAAGGCCTAAACGCAGCTATGCAAGGCCGCACCACCTTGATGATTGCGCACCGATTAAGCACAGTGCAAAAAGCCAACCGCATTATCGTGCTGGAAAATGGCCGTATTGTGGAAATCGGTAGCCCTGCCCAATTGCGCGAACAGGGTGGCTTATATGCAAGATTGGCGCAATTGCAGTTGGCCTGAATATCAGAAAAAGCGACTCACTCAAGCTGATAAATAGCGCGCTTAATTTAAGATTTTAAAATTTAAACACTTTTAATGGGTTAAGTTTTTAGCTAGATTTCATTTGCTAAATGCAATCTAGCTCGGTGCATTTGCACCTTATTTGTGCGTACATTAGGCACTCTTTGTAAAATCCAAAATAGCTATTTTTAAAATTAATCTTTTAAAATCATATTGTTATATTAAAAATACTAGATGGCATAGCATTTGCTAACAGTTTGACTGTGCTGAAAGTGATGATTATTGATAATGATTTAAAACGCATCAAGCCGCTTAAGCAATCACTGATTGATAACGGGTTTGAAGTGGTTGCACATCTGGAAAATACGGTGAATTTAGAAGCCAAATGCTGTGAGATAAAACCAGATATTGTGATTATTGATACTGAATCACCAAGTCGCGACACATTAGAGAATATCTGTGTGATGAGCATGAATGATTCGCGACCCGTTGTGATGTTTACGCACGATGGCGATAAAGAGAAAATTAAAATCGCTACACAAGCAGGTGTCAGCGCTTATGTAGTGGGTGATATTCCTAGTGAAAGGCTAATACCTGTGATAGATGCTGCGGTAGCAAGATTTGAAGAGTTCAACCATTTACGTGCTGAACTCAATATGGCAAATCTTAAGTTAGATGAGCGCAAAGTAATTGAGCGTGCAAAAGGCTTAATGATGCGTCAACGCCAGATTGACGAAGAGGAAGCGTATACCTTATTGCGCAATATGGCGATGAAAAAGAATATGAAATTGGCCGATTTATCGCATCAGTTAATTGAAGCGGCAAAAATGCTGATTGTTTAAGCGAATGATTTAAGTTCGCGGATTATTGAAGTTAATTAAGTAGTAAAGCTTGCATCCCAATGGAGGGCATGCAAGATTTTTAAAAAAATGTGCCAAAGATGGCATATACATAAATTGTAAGTAAAGACAAAGGCGTCTTAGTAATGAGGATAACCCCTCGTTGTTAAGGCGCTTTTTTTATGCGTAAGATTTTTGTAGATACACACTTTTGTAAATAGCAATTTTGTCAGTAAAAACTTAACACTTTGAGTTAAAGGAAAAAATATGCAAGACCAAGATAAAACCAACACCATCGACTCAGTCAGCAGCACGATTGATACGAGTAGCTCAGTAGACGCCAGTCGCCGTCAGTTTTTTAAACAAAGTATCGCAGGTGCGTTTGGCGCAGCAGCGGCACTGAATATCATGCCAGCGGGGATTAAAAATATGGCTTATGCAGCAGGGTCTGACGCACCTGAAATCACAGAAGTGAAAATCGGTTTTATTCCATTGACCGATTGCGCACCGATTGTGGTGGCAGCCGAAATGGGCTTTGACAAAAAATACGGTATTAAAATTATTCCAGCTAAACAAGCCTCTTGGGCAGCAGTGCGCGATAAAACCATGAATGGCGAGTTACATGCATCGCATGTTTTATATGGCTTAATTTACGGCGTACAAATGGGCATTGGCGGTCAGCAAAAAGATATGAAAGTGTTGATGAACCTAGACCATAACGGTCAGGCGATTACACTTTCTTCCGCATTAAAAGACAAAGGCGTTAAAGATGGCAAATCACTTAAACGCGTGATGGCCAATGAAAATCGCGATTTTACTTTTGCAAACACTTTCCCCACTGGCACACATGCGATGTGGCTTAACTACTGGTTAGCTGCTAACGGCATTAACCCTGTAAGCGATATTAAATCGATTGTTGTGCCGCCGCCGCAAATGGTTGCCAATATGCGTATCGGCAATATGGATGGCTATTGTGTTGGCGAACCATGGGGTGCACGTGCAATTGCCGATAAAGTAGGCTTTACGGTGACGACTACACAAGATATTTGGCAGGATCACCCAGAAAAAGTATTAGGTACAACTGCTGAGTTCGTTGAAAAAAATCCAAATACTGCACGCGCCATGATTGCCGCTATTTTAGACGCTTGTAAGTACATCGATGCGATTGAAAACCGCGCAAAAGTAGCCAAACTTATCTCAGCTAAAGCGTATGTGAATACATCAGAAGATGTGATTGCTGGCCGTTTTGTAGGTGACTACGACAATGGCAATGGCAAAAAATGGAAAGATCCGAATTACATGAAATTCTATCAAGATGGTTACGTGAATTTCCCATACCTATCTGACGGTATGTGGTTCTTAACGCAGCATAAACGCTGGGGTCTATTAAAAGCGGATCCTGACTACTTGGCAATAGCCAACAAAGTCAACGATATCAAGCTGTATACAGAAGCGGCAAGCTTAACCGGTACCAGCATTCCTAAGAGCCAAATGCGTTCCAGCAAATTAATGGACGGCGTGGTGTGGGATGGCTCTAACCCCGCCGCTTACGCCGCCAGCTTTAAAGTAAAAGCTTAGCCAATATTGAGATTAACTATTTAAAGCATACGTCATTTGAATCAAGCATGACGTATGTAAAAGGAGTTCACCATGAGCGCAATCAGTATCAATAAAGAGCACTTAAAACTGATATTAGAAGATGCAAAAACCAGTTCCGAAAGCATAGTCAAAGAAACCGTGCTTGCGGCTAACGAAGACAATACACATATGCAAATGATCGTTGAAAAAGCTGCTGAAAAAACACAGAAGTCTGCAAAGTCGCAACCCAGCGCCATGCAGATAAAAATCACTGATTTTTTTAAAGCCGTTATACCGCCTGTCTTTGGCATTTTAATGTTCTTAGGCATTTGGACTTTGCTTTCGCACCAGCAACCGATTTTGCCAGGACCAATCAGCACATGGCATTCTGCCGTTGAGTTGTTTTCACACCCTTTTCATCAAAATAGTTTAGATGACCAAGGTATTGGCTGGAATATTCTTTCATCACTACAACGGGTTGCATTTGGCTTTGGCTTGGCGGCGCTGGTCGGTATTCCGCTGGGATTTATGATTGGCCGCTATGAGTTTATGTCTAGCATGACAGCGCCAGTGATTAGCATTTTGCGCCCAGTGTCGCCTTTGGCTTGGTTACCTTTGGGCTTGCTGGTGATGGGTGCGGCTGGCCCTGCAGCAATCTGGGTTATTTTTATATCCAGCATTTGGCCAATGGTGATTAACACCGCAGTTGGTGTGAGCAAAGTGCCACAAGATTATATGAACGTGGCCAAAGTGCTGAATTTAAGCGAATGGAAAATCATCACTAAAATTTCATTCCCTTATGTGTTGCCTTACATGATGACAGGCGTGCGCTTATCGATTGGTATTGCGTGGTTGGTGATTGTAGCGGCAGAAATGTTAAACGGCGGCGCAGGTATTGGTTTTTGGCTATGGGATGAGTACAACGCTTCCAATTACGAGCACATTATTATCGCTATTTTTGTGGTTGGTATTATCGGTTTATTGCTAGAACTTGGCTTATCCATGCTGGCTAAACGTTTTGCCTACGAATAACTTTCATTAGCGAATAAGGATAAATCAAATGAACCCCATTTTAAATGAAGCTACAACGCCAGCTTTGAGCAATAACACAGCAAAAGTAACCGAACGTTAT
Organism: Methylotenera sp.; assembly: GCA_021732405.1. Lineage (GTDB taxonomy): Bacteria > Pseudomonadota > Gammaproteobacteria > Burkholderiales > Methylophilaceae > Methylotenera_A. The sequence goes on along the minus strand of JAKFVB010000063.1, from coordinate 24,019 downwards.
GTCCATATTGAAGATGTTGGTATGCAGTTTGTCACCAAAAAAGGCACTTTTGAAGCGCTTAAAAACATTAACTTAAGTATCACACAAGGTGAGTTTGTATCGATTATTGGTCACTCAGGCTGCGGCAAATCAACAGTACTTAATTTGATTGCAGGCTTATTGCAACCCACTACCGGCAACTTATTTTGTGCAGGGCGCGAAATCGCAGCGCCTGGCCCTGAACGTGCAGTGGTGTTTCAAAATCACTCTTTATTGCCATGGTTAAGTTGCTACGAAAACGTGTATTTAGCTGTAGAGCGCGTATTTGGCAGTGAAACCAAAGTGCAGCAAGAAGCACGCGCTTATGCAGCACTAGAGTTGGTCGGCTTAAGCCACGCGGTTGAAAAACGTCCTAATGAAATTTCTGGCGGTATGAAACAACGCGTAGGCATTGCCAGAGCATTGGCAATGGAACCTAAAGTGTTGTTACTGGATGAGCCGTTTGGTGCACTGGATGCATTAACCCGTGCAGGCTTGCAAGACGAGTTGATGCGCATTATGCAAAAATCGGGCGCAACCGCTGTGATGGTAACGCACGATGTGGATGAAGCCGTGTTGCTATCAGACAAAATCGTGATGATGACCAATGGCCCCAGTGCTGGCATCGGAGAGATTTTAGAGGTCGATTTGCCTTATCCACGCAAACGCTTAGAGCTTGCCGAAAATGTGCAATACAACCACCTGCGCTCTGAAGTATTGAAATTCTTATATGAACGTCATGCTAAAAAAGTCGCTTAACACAAAAAGTTAACCCATTTTTTAATCCATTTTTACAGAGAAAACCACGATGAAAAAGACGCATTTGTTTAAATTAAACGCATTAACCATTAACTTGTGCATGGCGCTAGCGAGCTTTGCTGGCAGCGCTTATGCAGAAGAGCCTGCACTTGAGCTTGAAGAAGAATATACATTCTTAGATGCCATTAAAGATGGTAAAAATTTAACCAATTTTAGATTACGTTATGAGCATGTTAGTCAGGACGGATTAGCCGCTGCACCTGTAGCCAACAGAGAACTTAGGGATGCTGAGGGCGTAACGCTTCGTAGCTTGGTGGGTTGGCAAACTGCGCCATTTCATAACTTTAGCTTTGCTGGCCAACTAATCGGCGTGACTAAATTTGTTGACAACTTTAATGACCGCAAAGATAACAGAACAGAGATTGATAAAGCACGTTATGCCGTCATTGTTGACCCTAACCATTTTGATATTAATCAATTGTATGTGGACTGGACTGGCATTAAGAATACACGTGTGCGTTTAGGCCGCCAACAGACTATTTTAGATAACTCTCGCTTTATTGGTGATATTGGATTTAGGCAAGTGATGCAAGTGTTTGATGGTGTTTCTATTCTGAATAAATCGATTCCTGATACTGAAGTGTTTTTGGCGCATTATGAACAAGTGACGCAGATTACCACTTCGCAACGTGATGGTGATTTGGAAATATTAAATGTTAAGTATCGCATCTCTCCTACTGAATATTTGGTGGGTTATGGTTACCTTTCAAATTTTGACGATTTAGGTTTTGGTAATGGATGGTTTGGTGCAGGCACATTGAACAATAACGGACGGCCAAACTTAACCGCAGACCAATCCAACAAAACGATTGGTATCCGTTTAGATGGTGTGCATCCATTTAACCCTAATTTGCGCGCTTTATACTCTGCAGAATACGCCAAACAGACTGATTATGCAGATGGCGATAGCCGTATTGATGCGCATTATGCCAAGCTAGGCGGCGGCGTGGGTATCGATAACTTCAGCATTCGTCTCGATCACGAAGTGCTATCCAGCAACGATAATGAGTTTGCCTTTCAAACACCGTATGGCACCAATCACCTATTCCAAGGTTGGGTCGATCGCTTCTTGGTCACACCGAGATCGGGTATCGCCGATACATTTTTAACGGCCACCTACAAATATGGCGATTTTCTGTTTTTTGCTGATTATCACATCATTAACTCAGATGAAGATTTTAATACAGTAGGCGGCGGCGCGCGCACCAGCGGTGACACCTATGGTAAAGAATGGAACGCATCAGTCACTTACAATGTTAACAGTCATCTTTGGGCTAAATTAGAATATGGTAATTACAAAGAAAGTGACCAGTATCAAGCCACTGCTACCACCTCTCAAGCAGCTCGTATTCGCGATAGTGACAAACTGTGGTTAACGGCAATGTATACATTTTAATTGCATATCCTGATGTAATAATCACGCACCGTTTTAGTTCACCTAAACGGTGCGCTCACAGTTTATGCGCTTATTTTGTGCATAAAACGGCATTAAGTTTAGCAAGCCAATGTATTTAAACATGTTTTTTATTGGCATATAAATTGCCTGTAAAACGGGGTTAATTAAAAATCCGCACTCATCTATATTAAGTAAAAAAATTATGCAAAAAATGAAATTAGTGGTGGTTGGTAATGGCATGGCTGGCATGCGTGTAGTAGAAGAACTGCTAAAAATCGCGCCTGACATTTATGATATTACCGTGTTCGGCGATGAGCCTTACACCAACTATAATCGCATTATGCTTTCGCCTGTTTTAGCTAATGAGCAAACCATTAATGACATTATTTTAAACACGCGCGAATGGTACGCAGAAAACCATATCACGCTCTATACTAGTGCACGAATTAATAAAATCGATCGTAAAAACCGTGTTGTTTATGCAGAAGATGGCTCAAGCGCTGAGTATGATCGCCTCTTGCTATCAACGGGTTCAAAACCATTTATGCTACCAATTGCTGGTGCCGATTTAAATGGCGTGATTGGTTACCGCGACATTAAAGATACCAATGACATGATTGATGCGGCAAAAACCCACAAACATGCCGTTATTATTGGTGGCGGCTTGCTTGGACTTGAAGCTGCAAATGGCTTGAAAATTCAAGGAATGGATGTCACCGTTATTCATCGTAATGAATGGCTGTTAGAAAGACAATTAGATAAAACTGCAGGCAAAATGCTGCAAAAAAGCTTAGAGGCTAAAGGCCTTAAGTTTCAATTAAAACAAAATACCAAAGAACTGACAGGTGACAGTACTGATGGAAAATCAGGTCGCGTTAGCGCAATTCACTTTACAGATGGCACGCAAATACCTGCAGATTTAGTGGTAATGGCTGTGGGGATTCGCCCAAACTTTGCGCTAGCAGAATCGGCTGGCATCTACTGTAACAAAGGCATTGTGGTGAATGACACCATGCAAACCTACGACCCGCGCGTGTATGCGGTGGGCGAATGCGTTGCGCATCGCGGCATTTCATATGGCTTAGTTGCACCCTTATTTGAAATGGCAAAAGTCTGCGCCACGCATTTAGCCAACTTTGGTATTGGGTCTTATAAAGGCTCGGTTACTTCAACCAAATTAAAAGTAACGGGCATTGATTTATTTAGTGCTGGCGACTTTAGAAGCCCAATTGAAGCGGCGGATGAAGAACGCGAAGAAATTGTTTTACACGACGCAGTTGGCGGGGTTTACAAAAAGCTCGTTATCAAAAATGACAAAATCATTGGCAGCGTGCTTTATGGCGACACCGCAGACGGTGCATGGTATTTCCAAATGCTACGCGACTCAAAACCGATTCATGAAATCCGCGATTCTTTGATGTTTGGTCAAGATAGCTTAGGCAATACTGGTCATCAAGGCCAAGACAAAGCCGCCGCAATGACTAACGAAATGGAAGTATGCGGCTGTAACGGCGTTTGCAAAGGTACGATTGTTAAAGCGATTCAAGACCAAGGTTTGTTTACGATTGATGATGTTAAAAAACAAACTAAAGCAGGCTCTAGCTGCGGCAGTTGCGTGGGCTTGGTTGAACAAATTTTAGCGTCTACTTTAGGCGGCGGTTATGCACCACCGTCCACCAGCAAAGCGATATGTGGTTGTTCCGATAAAAATCATGAAGAAGTGCGAGCAGAAATTCGCACACACAAATACTTGAATATTCCAGATGCCATGAAAGGCATGTCTTGGCGCACTCCTAACGGTTGCGCAACTTGCCGCCCTGCACTGAACTACTACTTGCTTTCTAGTTGGCCGCATGAGGCAGTGGATGACCCACAATCGCGCTTTATTAACGAACGCGTGCATGCCAACATTCAAAAAGACGGCACATATTCAGTCATCCCGCGTATGTATGGCGGCGTAACTACGCCTGACCAATTACGCAAGATTGCCGATGTAGCGGATAAATATGCGGTGCCAATGGTGAAAGTAACTGGCGGCCAGCGTATTGATTTGTTAGGCGTAAAAAAAGAAGACTTAGTTGGCATGTGGAAAGACTTAGATATGCCTTCTGGCTACGCTTATGCCAAAGGTATTCGTACCGTTAAAACTTGTGTGGGTTCTGAATTCTGCCGTTTTGGTACACAAAATTCCACACAAATGGGTATTGATATCGAAAAAGCGTTTGACCATATGTGGGCACCGCACAAGGTTAAGTTTGCCGTATCGGGCTGCCCAAGAAATTGTGCGGAATCTGGTATTAAAGACGTGGGTATTATCGGCGTGGATTCTGGCTGGGAGATTTACGTTGGTGGCAACGGCGGTATTAAAACCGAAGTGGCGCAATTTTTATGCAAAGTCAAAACATCTGATGAAGTGCTGGAATACTCAGGCGCATTTATTCAAATCTACCGCGAAGAAGCGCGTTACCTAGACCGCACTGTACATTGGATTGAACGCGTTGGTTTGGAGTATGTGAAACAACGTGTGCTAGAAGATCATGAAGGCCGTAAAGCTGCGTACGAACGCCTATTGTTTGCCTTGCAAGGCGCGGTTGAGCCTTGGTCTGAACGCGTGCAAAAACGCGAGCAACATAAAGAGTTTGAAACGATTACCGTTTAAAACTTTACCTTTGCTAAGTTGGGCCTTGCTAATTACTCAAAAAATGCAACATTGGGTGATTAGCTAGCCTGAACAAATCAATAACAATCAAAATAATGAATAGATAAAATAGGGAGTTCTCATGAAAAGCAGTTTTTGGAAAGCTGGTCACACACCAACATTATTATCCTCGTTTTTATATTTCGATTTAAGCTTTATGGTGTGGGTATTATTGGGCCCACTTGCAGTACAGATGGCGACTGATTTAAACCTAAGCCCGTCACAAAAGGGATTAATGGTTGCAACCCCAGTATTAGCTGGTGCGCTACTGCGTATTGTGATGGGCGTGCTGGTTGACCAAATCAAACCAAAAAATGCAGGTACGATTGGTCAAATTATTGTGATTGCGAGCTTGTTAACCGCTTGGTTACACGGTTTGCAAACCTTTCAACATACACTTATGCTCGGCATTGGCTTAGGCTTTGCGGGCGCGGCATTTGCGGTTGCATTGCCGCTTGCATCACGCTGGTATCCGCCAGAGCACCAAGGTACTGCTTTAGGTATTGCAGGTGCAGGTAACTCTGGCACTGTATTTGCCGCTTTATTTGCGCCAAGCTTGGCGGTGGCCTACGGCTGGAATAACGTGTTTGGTTTAGCGTTAATTCCACTCGGTATTGCCTTCGCTATCTATTTAATTTTTGCCAAAGATAGCCCAGAAACACCCGCTGCAAAATCGCTAAGCCAATACATGGCGATATTAAAAGATAAAGACGCTTGGTGGTTTATGTTTTTTTACAGTGTGACTTTTGGCGGTTTTGTTGGCTTGGCATCATCACTGACCATTTATTTTAACGATTTATACAGTCTTGGTCCTGTGGTTGCTGGCTACTGTACTGCGGCTTGCGTATTTGCAGGCTCATTGGTGCGCCCAATTGGCGGCATGATTGCCGACCGCATAGGCGGTATCCGCACCCTGCTCACCATGTACGCGATTGCGGCCGTGCTATTAGTAATTATGAGCTTTGGCCAGCCTACTTATGTATTAGCACTGGCGATTATTATTCCAGTGATGGCTGCGTTAGGCATGGGCAATGGCGCGGTTTTCCAATTGGTGCCGCAACGTTTCCGCAAAGAAATTGGCGTGATGACCGGTTTGGTCGGCATGGCAGGCGGCGTTGGCGGCTTCTATTTGGCGGCGAGTTTGGGCTATATTAAACAGGCAACGGGTAATTACCAAATTGGCATTTTGATTTTTGCAGGCCTAGCTTTATTGGCGATGATTGGCTTAAGCGGTGTAAAAACCCGCTGGAGAACCACTTGGGGCAGCGCTGTTAATACAGCCGCCAAAGTATAATTGAGGATTTTTCATCCATTTTTAGGGTTAAGTATCATGCCTTTCAAAATCCTGATGTGTTTAATTTCTTTTGCTTGCGCGAGTTTGATTGTATTCGGCGTATTTTTAAATAATCCAAAATACTGGCCGATTTTAGATATTGGATTATTTATTTTCTTGAGTTTGAATGGCTGGTTTTGGTTTAAATCCAAACCATAATGCTTGCACGTTTTAGATGTCACTTAAATTTGAAATAGGTCAATCCAGCCTGACTGGCCCACGCCAACGTAATGAAGATTACGTGGGTGTGGTAACGCCCATCAATGAGCAACTTAGCATCAAGGGTTCGTTGATTGCAGTGGCCGATGGCGTGAGTGGCAACGCGGGCGGAGGTGAAGCATCAGAGATGACAGTTCGCAATATCTCAACCGATTATTACGCCACACCTGATACTTGGGAGCCATCTACCGCGCTAGATAAAGTGATAACCGCCGCCAATCGCTGGCTGATTTCGCAAGCCAACGCTAATCGCGATTTAGCTGGCATGGCGACAACGCTTTCATTGCTGATATTGCGCGGACAACGTTATTACCTAGCGCATGTGGGCGATACACGTATTTATTTGCTGCGCGATAATGTGTTAACCCAACTCACCACCGACCACGTTTGGGATAGGCCAGATATGCGCCATGTTTTAAAACGTGCGGTTGGTTTAGATGCGCATTTAGCAGTCGATTTAGCGGATGGCGCGCTAAAAGTAGGCGATATTTTTGCATTAATGACAGATGGCGTATGGGAAACACTGGGCGAAAAAGCCATTCATGAAGGCTTAAAAAAATTCAATAACGTGCAGATGATTGCCGAGCACCTCACTAAAACCGCTATACAGCAGCAAAGTGCAGATAATTCAACTGCTATTGTCATTAAAATCACGCAACTGGGCGCAGATACATTAAGTGAGCGCATCGCAGGTGCAAAACATTTAGCGTTGCCTCATAAATTATCCATCAACGAATCGATTGATGATTTTACCGTTGAAGATATTTTGCATGAATCACGCGCGAGTCTTCTGTATAAAGTACGTCAAAACAGCACTAAACAGCTATTTGTACTAAAAACATTGCAACCTGCACTAGCCAATGACATTGAAAGCTGTAACGGCCTGCTCAACGAAGAATGGCTAGGCAAGCGCGTCGTGTCGCAATACGTACCGCAAGTGCTCACCTTATCGCTCGAAAATCGCAGCAAACTCTACTTTGTGATGAGCTGGCATGAGGGCGCTACTTTGCAACAGCGTTTAGACAATGGCCATTATTTTACGGTAGCCGGCACCGCCAAAATCGGCATGGATATCTTGCGCGGCATCGGCGCGTTGCATCGCCTCAGTATCATTCATCGCGATATCAAGCCTGCGAATATTCATCAAGCCAGCGACCAACGTTTACGTATTTTAGACCTTGGCGTAGCGTTAAGTACAGGTGCCGAAATGATTGGCGCAACGCAAAATCCTGGCACACCCAGTTTTATGGCACCCGAATTGTTTGATGGTGTAGTGGCAAATGCGCAGAGCGATATTTATGCCGCAGGCGTTACGCTGTATCACTTGCTCACGCGCAAATATCCGTATGGCGAAGTTGAACCGTTTCAACATCCTAAATTTGGCGCGCCAACGCCGCTAACGCGCTACAGGCCAGATATTCCCTATTGGTTAGAAAATATCATTCTTAAAGCCATTGCGCGTGAGCCTAAATTGCGCTTTGAAACAGCTGAAGAAATGTTGTTAGCATTAGAGCATGGCGAGCTCAAGCCGTTGTTAGCGCCTGCACGCACGCCGTTAATCGCGCGCGCCAGATTAGTTAAATGGCAATGGATTGCTATTTTTTCTTTTATAATCAATATATTATTGATTTATTTATTATTAGTCAGCTAAGTATTGGTTACTTAAAGTATTCACATGCAAAAGTTAACCAAATTTTTATGTTAAGTATTGGGGTCACAAGATGAGCAATTGGGTAAAAGTAGCGCCGTTTGATGAAATTCCTAAATTAGGCGCGCGCGTTGTGCGCACCAAAGATAGCGAACAAAAAGTGTTTGATATTGGCGTATTCCGCACTGAAGATGACCGCATTTTTGCCATTAACAATAGCTGTCCGCATAAAGCTGGGCCTTTATCGCAAGGCATTGTATATGGCGATAAAGTCGCTTGTCCGCTGCATTCGTGGAAAATCAGCTTGGTCGATGGTAAAGCTGAAGAGCCAGATGTGGGTGAAACCGCTTGCTACAATACCAAAGTAGAAGATGGCATTGTGTATTTGGAATTAAAAGACAAGTAATAAAGACCAGCAAATTGGACGCTTTAATTAAACAAACTAAAAGTACTTGTTGCTACTGCGGCGTTGGCTGCGGAGTAATCATTCACTCACAAAATGACAAAATCATTGATGTGAAAGGTGATACTGAGCACCCAGCCAATTTTGGACGCCTGTGCACCAAGGGCGCAACGCTGCATTTAACGGCAAAACTGGATAATCGCCTGTTGTACCCAGAAATGCGCTTGAGCCGTGAAGCGCCGCGAAAACGTGTTTCTTGGGATGAATCGCTGGATTACTTAACCGAAAAATTTGCTCAAATTATCGAAAAACATGGTCCTGATTCGGTCGCGTTTTATATCTCTGGCCAACTGTTAACTGAAGATTATTATGTCTTTAACAAGCTCGCCAAAGGCTTAATTGGCACCAACAACGTAGATACCAACTCGCGTTTATGCATGAGCTCTGCCGTTGCAGGCTACAAAACCACATTAGGCGCAGACTCGCCACCCGCGTGCTATGAAGACATTGACCATACCAATTGCCTGTTTATTGCAGGCAGCAATACCGCATTTGCGCACCCGATCATTTTCAGGCGCATTGAAGACGCCAAGGCCAAGAATCCTGACTTAAAAATTGTAGTGGTTGACCCGCGCAAAACCGATACCGCGCGTTCTGCCGATTTGCATTTGGCCATCTTACCTGGTACCGATGTCGCTTTATTTAATGGCTTATTGCATGTGATGCTGTGGGAAGGCCTGCTGGATATGGCCTTTATTAACGCACATACCAATGGCTTTGATGAACTAAAAGAAACCTTGCGCGAATACACACCAAAAATGGTGGCCGATATTTGCGGCATCAAGCAATCGGATATTATTCAAGCCGCCAAGTGGTTTGGTGCTGGGCCAACATTAAGCATGTATTGCATGGGCTTAAACCAAAGCATTCATGGTACCGATAAAAATGCGGCGCTGATTAATCTGCATCTGGCTACAGGTCAAATCGGCAAAAAAGGCGCTGGTCCGTTCTCACTGACTGGTCAGCCCAATGCTATGGGTGGCCGCGAAGTGGGCGGTATGGCCAATTTGCTATCTGGTCATCGCGATTTGAATAATGCTGAACACCGCGCAGAAGTTGCCAAATTATGGGGCATCGATTCTGTTCCCGAAACCGCAGGCAAAACGGCAATTGAAATGTTTGATGCAGTAAAAGCAGGTGAAATCAAAGCGATTTGGATTGCCTGCACCAATCCTGCGCATTCCATGCCTGATTTAAACAACGTACTTAACGCTTTAAACACCGCAGAATTGGTTGTGGTGCAGGACGCTTACAGCAATACTGACACTTGTGCCTATGCCGATGTGCTATTGCCAGCCAGCACTTGGGGCGAAAAAGAAGGCACGGTGACCAATTCTGAGCGCCGTATTACGCGTGTAAATCCTGCTGTGCCACCACCTGCTGAAGCCAAACACGATTGGGCGATTATGGTCGATTTTGCACAGCGTTTAGAAAAGCGTTTAGCCAAAAACGATACTAAGCAATCACACCTTTTTGCTTTTAATAGCGCAGAAGATATTTTTAACGAACACCGCGAATCCACACGTGGCCGCGATTTAGATATTACTGGTTTAAGCTATGCCTTGTTAAATGAAAATGGCCCGCAACAATGGCCATTTAAAACAGGTGAAACACAAGGTTTGGCAAGGCTTTACGCAGATGGCGTTTTTGAAAAACCAGATGGAAAAGCGCAATTTTCCAATGCAGTTTACAAAGGTACCGCGGATAAAACTGACGCCCGCCACCCGCTGCATTTACTCACGGGCCGTTTACGCGACCAATGGCACGGCATGAGCCGCACAGGCACAACTGCGCAGTTGTTTAACCATGTTGAAGAACCTGCCATTCAAATGAATGCGGACGATATGATGCGCCGCAGCATTAAAAATGGCGATATTGTTAAAGTGCAAAATAAGCGTGGCAGCCTTGTGTTACCTGTGCAAGCTTCGACTGATGTGCAACCATCGCAAACGTTTATCGCCATGCATTGGGGCAGCCAGTTTATGCATGGCTTGGGTGTTAATGCCTTAATGCCGCCTAATTTTGATAAAACTTCTAAGCAACCAGAACTAAAACATACGGCGATTAAAATTGAGAAATTAGAATTACCATGGTGCATGACGGTGATGCGTGCTGTGAACGATTTGAATATGCTGCAAAAAATCCGTACTTTGTTACCGCACTTTACTTATGCGAGCTGCGGTTTATTTGGCCGCGAATCAGATCATGGTATTGGCATGCTGATATTGCGCGCTGCACATACGGAAGCACCAGAAAGCGGTCTAGTTGAACAAATCGATACTATTCTGAGCATGACCGACGATATGCCTTTGCTCAATTACAATGACGCAAAACGCGGCATTAGCAAACGCATTTTGGTTGAAAATGACCAGGTAACTGGTGTACGCTTAATGGGCGAAACACTGGCAGCCGATTGGTTAAAAGACGTGATGTCTAGCGGCAGTTTTAGCGATGAACTACGCCGCTGGGCGCTTGCACCTGTTGTTGCGCCGCCAACAGGTCAAAGAGGTCGCGGTAAGATTGTATGCAACTGCTTAGATGTATCGCAAAATGAGATTATCGACAATATTGAAATGGGTGCCGATTTGCTTACTTTGCAAAACAAATTAAAATGTGGCACAGAGTGTGGATCGTGCGTACCTGAATTGAAAAAACTAGTGCAAATGCACGGTAAATTCTAAGTAAGTGCAAATGCACGAATAAATCTAAAAACGCAAATGCACGGTAAATTTTAACGTCACATTTGCTTGGAGAAAATTATGTTTAAAAATGTCTTTAAAAGCGATATTTCAGTCATTTCACTATTGCTGATTAGCCTATTCTGTAGCGCATCTAACGCATACGCGGCTGATGTTCACCCAGACATTGAAGCGCTCACAAATACAGGCGAAAAAGTAATTTTGCATGCCGATGGCAAGTGGGAGTTTGTTAATGTGCAAAAGGCCGCTGCCGCAAAAGAAATTGCGATTAAATTAGACCCAGTCGCAAATTGTCCACCCGGCAGTCAAGGCACTTTTTTCGGCTTTGGCCGCTGCATTTTGCCAGGCGATAAAGATTATCAAACAGGTTCACGCAGCGGCAAAGGTTTTGGTAACTAATTTTCGTGAATAGTTAACCCTTTATTTTTGCCAAAAATTTACTGGTGTGAAACAGCAGGTTTACGCATCGTCACAAATTCTTCAGCAGCAGTTGGATGAATGCCAATCGTACTATCAAATACTGCTTTTGTTGCGCCTGCACGAATCGCTACCGCAAAGCCTTGAATAATCTCACCTGCATCTGGACCAACCATGTGCATACCAACCACTTTATCGGTGCTGCGTACCACGATCATTTTCATCAATGTACGCTCGCTACTACCCGATAATGTGTTTTTCATTGGTTTGAAATCAGCTTTGTAAATATCAATATCTGCCGGATAGGCTGCCAACGCTTGTTGCTCGGTTAAACCCACAGTACCAATGCTAGGCTGGCTGAATACAGCAGTCGGAATATTGTCGTAATCCACTTTTTTGTAGTGGATAGAATATAATTTATTCACCAAGGCCATGCCTTCGGATGTGGCTACAGGCGTCAAATTCACGCGATTAGTCACATCGCCCAAAGCATAAATAGAAGGCACATTGGTTTGATAATCGTCGTTCACCTTAATCGCGCCTACTGCGTCCAATTTAACACCGATTGCTTCAAGGCCTAAATTTTTGCTATTTGGCACGCGACCAGTGGCATACATCACCAATTCAGCAGCCACCGTTTCGCCTTTGGTGGTGTGCACCGTTAAGCCTTCACAGTCCAGATTAATTTTATCTACGCTGGTATTAAACATAAATTTAATACCTTTTTTGGTCATCTCAGCGATTAAAAAGTCGCGAATATCCTCATCAAAACCGCGCAATACTTTGTCGCCGCGCTCAAAAATCGTCACGTCAACACCCAAGCCGTGCAAAATGCCTGCAAACTCCACCGCAATATAGCCGCCGCCCACAATTACCATTTGTTTTGGTAAAGTCGGTAAGTTAAAAATTTCGTTTGAGGTCACAATATGTTCGCTGCCCTCAACGTCTGGCACAAATGGCCAGCCGCCAGTTGCGACTAAAATACGTTCTGCGGTGTAAGTGTCATTACCCACTTTTACAGTATGCGCATCGCTTATTGTCGCGCGACCATTCACCACGGCCACATGGCTATCACGCAATAATTTATCGTATACATTTTGTAAGCGATTGATTTCTTTATCTTTACTGGCCACCAAGTTCGCCCAAGTAAAAGCTGAATCGCCTACTTTCCAGCCAAAGCCAGCTGCAGCCGCAAAACTCTCAGAAAATTGTGAGGCATATACGTATAATTTTTTAGGCACGCAGCCAACGTTTACGCATGTGCCGCCAAAATAACGGTCTTCAGCAATGGCCACTTTTGCGCCCAAGCCAGCCGCCATGCGGGCTGCGCGAACGCCGCCAGAGCCTGCGCCTATGACAAATAAATCATAATCGTATTGAGTGGTAGGTGTGTAAGTAGACAATTGTTTTCTCTTTAGTAATTCGGCTTAAAAATTGGGTTAAGTAATCAAACAAAAAAGGCGATGTGCATCACATCGCCCATTTTGCATGCTCATTCAATTATTTTTTCAAATAATTCAACATGGTGTCCGCATCAGATACTTCAAATGGGTCTGCACCAAAGTTGTCGTCTTTACCTGGTTCAACAAACATTTGTTTCACTTCACCATCTTCCACAAGCATTGAATAGCGCCATGAGCGATCACCAAAACCAAGGTTGTATTTTTGCACTAACATGCCCATGCCGCGTGTGAAATCACCGTTACCGTCTGGCAACATTTTTACGTTTTTAACGCCTAAGTTTTTGCCCCATTGGAACATCACAAATGCATCGTTTACGCTTAAGCAGTAGATATCATCTACACCAGCAGCTTTAAATTCAGCAAATTTAGCTTCGTAGCCAGGTAAGTGTGTGCTTGAGCAAGTTGGTGTGAAAGCGCCTGGAAGTGCCACAATCACTACTTTTTTGCCTTTAAAAATGTCAGCTGTTGTGACATCTTGCCAACGGAATGGATTTTCACCACCAATGCTTTCATCACGCACGCGAGTTTTAAAAGTTACGCTTGGTACATTTACAATCATTATTGCTTCCTTTTTACAGTTTAAAAAATAGAGTTTGAAACATAGGTTGTCAGAACAATTTAATGCATTGTTTGACGTTAAGGAGAATCATACACAAATAAAGATTAATATAAAATTTAATTGTATTTATTTATTTGATATATTTTACTTATCAAACATCCTTACCATGAGGATGATGCAACTTTGTTGTGAAACTGATATGAATAATTGTTTATTGATGAATAACGCTTCACTCAAAGTAATCCACGCTCTACAAAAGACATCGTCTGATTACCTGCAACAATAAAATGGTCCAGCACTTTCACATCCACCAGTGCCAAGGCCTGCTTCAATTGTTTAGTGATTAACTCATCGGCCTGACTCTGTTTTGCTATGCCGGAAGGATGGTTATGCGCAAAAATTACCGCTGCCGAATTATGATACATTGCACGTTTTACCACCTCGCGTGGATAAACACTGGTTTGCATTAAGGTGCCGCTGAACATTTCCTCACTGGCTTGCAGACGATTCTGTGCATCCAAAAACAGCACCAAAAATACTTCGCGACTTAGGCTACCCAGCTTTAAACACAAATAATCGTGCACTTGTTGCGGCGATTCAAACACATCTTTTTGCTGTAATTGCTCGCTTAATGCACGCCTGCTCATCTCAAATATGGCTTGTAATTGCACATATTTACTGCTGCCTATGCCGTGCACTTGGCTTAATGCCTGCTCATTTGCACTAAATATTGCATTTAAGCTGCCAAATTGCGTTAACAAATCGCGCGCTAAATCCACTGCGCTTTTGCCTACGACGCCCACACGTAAAAATATCGCCAGTAATTCAGCATCAGATAAAGCTTCTGCACCTAGCTCCATCAATTTTTCGCGCGGCCGCTCTGCTGCTGGCCAATCTCTTATTGCCATATCAAGTCTGCCCTATTATTTTTATTCCAATTATTGTAGCCAGCCTATTTCTTGCGCAGTTTTAGGCCCAATTAACGTTTGCGCAAGACTAGTTGGAATGCCTGCTTTTGACTCACTTAGCGGCACTCTTCCACCCATTAATTCGGCAGAATCTTGCGGATAAAGTGGTTGTTTATCTGGCTCGGCGAATCCATCAGGAAAAATCGGCAAAGTTGTATTTAAATCATACTTGTCTGTGGCAGTGAGCGTATGCAACAACTCGTGCGCTATAATCACCAAATTTTTCTTGGCATATTTTGCATCACCAAATAGGTTAACTCGTCCGATACGGCCTTTATTTAACGCGGTTGAATGGCTTAAAACTGGGTGAGTTTTTGGATTATAGTAAAGTAAGTAAAGCTTAATATCCGGCTTTACGTCCACTTTTGGGCTATTGTTGAATGCAAATAATCTAAACTTTAAACTCCAGATAATCGTACTCAACACATTGCCATTCGTTGGCGGTGCAGCGGGCGTTTCTTGTATAACATCGCCTAACTGCACTTCTACAGGCCGACGCAGCCCTAAATTGTAACGCGCACCCTCTGTTGCAAAGTATGCGGCAATTGGCTCAAAGTCATCGCGCGTGAGTGTTTTGATGTAAGCGCTTACTTCTGAAGCAGATTCTGGATTTCCAGCATCTGCATTAATGGGATATACCACCACATAAAAATTGTCTTTCCAGTCTAAATCAGCCTTATCCAGAAAACTCTGTTGAATCACTGTGCCTAAAATAATCAGCAAAATAAAAATTCTGAATTTTTTCCACATAACAGTCTCATGATTTATTTTTTAACAGTTTATCAGCAATAACTCGGCAAATAATTGCGCACATCGCAATTGCACAGCCTTTGATATAAAATTGCACCATGATGACAAATAAAAAAGTGGTGCTAGGGATTACTGGCGGCATTGCGGCGTATAAAGCGGCGGAATTGGTACGCTTGTTGGTAAAAGCCGGTGTTGACGTACAAGTGGTGATGACAGAAGCCGCTTGCCAATTTATTACGCCAGTCACGATGCAAGCCTTGTCTGGCAAGCCAGTTTTTACTGGCATGTGGGATTCATCCATTGCTAATGGCATGCCACATATTGAGTTAAGCCGCCAAGCAGATGCGATTTTAATCGCGCCTGCCAGTGCAGATTTTTTAGCTAAGTTGGTACATGGTCGTGCCGATGATTTGCTTTCTACTTTGTGTTTAGCGAGAGATTGCCCACTTTTGGTCGCGCCCGCCATGAACAAGCAAATGTGGGAAAATCATGCAACACAGCGTAATAATGCACAATTAATTGCTGACGGAATAACGATTTTAGGCCCCGATTCTGGTGAACAAGCCTGCGGCGAAATAGGCTTAGGCCGCATGTTAGAAGCCGAGCAATTGCTCGCTGAACTTAACGCATTTTTTACCCCGAAATTATTGTCAGGCAAACGCATATTAATTACCTCAGGCGCAACATTAGAGATGATTGACCCTGTGCGTGCGATTACCAATTTAAGCTCAGGCAAAATGGGTTACGCTTTAGCAAAAGTTGCCGCAGATATGGGTGCGACTGTCACGTTAATTAGCGGCGCAACCAGCATTAATCCACCGCCTAATGTGTTTAATATTATTGCAACCAGTGCAGATAATATGTATCAGGCAGTGATGAAAAATATTGCCATGCAAGATATCTTTATTGGCGTTGCTGCGGTGGCTGACTATGCGCCTATTGAAACAAGCACCAAAAAAATCAAAAAAAGTGAGCATTCGCTTACATTACAACTCACCAAAACCAAAGATATTCTGGCAGATGTCGCCAGTTTACCTAGCCCGCCATTTTGTGTCGGTTTTGCGGCAGAAAGTGAAAACTTAATTGAATACGCCAGCCAAAAACGCATCGCCAAAAAGCTGCCATTAATTATCGCCAACGAAGCGATAAGTGCGTTAGGCAGCGATGATAATCAAGTGACATTAATTGATGAAGATGGCACGCACGCATTGCCGCGTGCACCAAAAATTGAAGTTGCTCGACTTATATTAATGCACATTGCATCAACGCATATAGCAACCTTGTCTTAACGCTTTTTCTGTACTCAATATCGTTAAGTCTGTTTAAAGTCAGGCTTAACGATAGTCAAATAAAACACCCAGTAAATCTCATATAAATTCATGAAAATGCTGATGCATATATCGGCGTTTATCCCTATGATTCGGCTTTACTTTTCACTCATCTCTTTAAGATTCAATTATGCCCGCTCAATCGCACGCTTCATTTCAACTTAAATTACTGCCGCTGGCTATTTTAGCGACATGCTCCTACTCACAACCAAGTTTTTCTGCTGAAAATTCTACAGACATCACAACCATGTCGCCAATCGTAGTTACTGGCACACGGTTTGAACAAAATAGTTTTGATTTACCCATTGCGATTGACGTGGTGAATCAAGAAGATATTCAGGCAGGTCAATTACAAATGACGTTATCTGAAAGCTTAATTCGTATTCCAGGCATCACCGCGCAAAACCGTACACAATCTGCGCAAGACCCACAAATTTCAAGTCGCGGTTTTGGCTCGCGCTCTAGTTTTGGTGTGCGTGGCGTGCGTGTCTATGTAGATGGCATTCCATTAACCATGCCAGATGGGCAAGGCCAACCGGGCGTGGTCGATTTATCTGCAATTAGAAGCATTGAAGTATTGCGTGGGCCATTTTCTGCACTTTATGGCAACTCATCTGGTGGTGTGATTCAGCTATTTACTGAAAACGCCCCTAAAACACCAGAAGTGGGCGCAACCGTTATGTTTGGCAGCTATAACACCACACGCCAAATACTAGAAGCTGCGGGTGATGCTGATGGCGTAGAATATTTGCTCAACTTTTCTAATTTTGAGAGTGATGGCTACCGCGATAACAGCGAGAGCGATAAACAACAGGCGACCGCTAAATTTAAATTTAATATCAGCGCAGATACTAAATTAACGACTTTGGTGAACTGGTTTGACCAAAAAGCACAAGATCCTATCGGTCTTGATAGAGCTAGGGCATTCAACAGCAGCACGCGTGAATCAGTTGTGCCAGCTGCAATTTTCGCCAATACCAGCGTTAAAAGAGACCACGCGCAAATTGGCTTTAATTTAGAGCACGCGTTTAATGAAAATAATAAAATTTCTTTAATTCCTTATGTTGGCACTCGCAGCAACGCACAGATTTTAACGACAACGCCTACTGCTATCACACGCGCAACAACCAACGCGCGTTTAAGTGAAATTGAACGGGAATTTTATGGCATGGATGCACGTTGGGATAACAACGGCGCGCTAGGTAAAATGCCGTATAACATTAGTTTAGGCCTTACGTACGGAAAACAAACCGATGATCGTCTAGATACGAATATTCTGCAAAATGGTAATCCAGTGAATGTACTTAATCGTAGAGAAGAAAATATTGCCAGTAATTTTGATCAATATGTTCAGGCTAAATTAGGCATTACTGACAGTGTAGATATTCATGCGGGTGCGCGTCACACCAAAGTAAAATTAGAAGTAAACGATGGCCTGCTGACGCTAAATGGTAATAATAGCGGCTCTGTTGAATATCAAAAAACCACACCCGTCATCGGTGCAATATGGAAAGTCACCCCGACACTTAACCTATATACCAATTTTGGTAAGGGGTTTGAAACACCTACTTTTATTGAGGCAGCATTTGATAGTGTTGCGATGGGCGTTGCGAGCAGGCCAAATCTATCTTTGGACGCGGCAGAGAGTAACAACTTCGAGGTCGGGCTAAAAAGTTTTATCGCCGATAACACACAACTTAATCTGACGCTTTTCAGAATCACCACCAAAAATGAAATTATCACCAATCAAACAATCGCTGGTCGTTCAACATTCATTAATGCAAATGATACAAAACGGACAGGTGCTGAGCTTTCGGTAGACTCTGATTTTAATTACGGCATTTCCACTTATTTTTCCTATTCTCTTTTAAATGCTAAATTTGATTCAGACTTCGGAACAATTCAATCTGGCAATAGAATTCCTGGCACTTATCGCAGCCAGATTTATGGTGAAGTGGCTTGGAAATACGATGCACTAGGCTTCAATGTGGCACTTGAGGGCCGTCATAACAGTAAAGTTTATGTCAATGATAGAAATGTGGATACAGCGCCTTCTTACACCATTTTTAATGTACGTGCTGGCTTTGAGCAATCGTTAGCAAATTGGAGTTTTAGAGAATACGTTCGCGTAGAGAATCTGTTTGCTAAAGAATATATCGGCTCTGTTCGCGTTAACGATGGTAATGCATTATTTTTTGAACCTGGCGCAGACAGAAATTATTTAGTGGGTTTAAGTGCCCGTTATAAATTTTAATTCGCCTAAATAATTCGGTTCGTTTTAACGGTTAACTCAGCTCACTTTAGCTGAGTTAACACTATTTTAAGCTGCATTATTTGCTTAGTGATTTTAATCCGCATTTAGTGTTTAATATGAGCTTTCGTCAACACTACAATAGCCATGTCAATCTCAGTCGATTTAAAAATTCTTGATAGCCGCTTACACCATATGATGCCAACTTATGCGACTCCAGGTTCCGCAGGGCTTGATTTGCGTGCGTGTATTGAGCATATTCAGACGATTCAACCAAACGAAACTATCATGATTCCGACTGGTATGGCGATTCATATTGACAATACTTATTACGCTGCATTGATTTTGCCACGTTCAGGTTTAGGTCATAAGCACGGCATTGTGTTGGGCAATTTGGTTGGTTTAATTGATTCAGATTATCAAGGACAATTATTGGTCTCTTGCTGGAACCGCAGCAAAGAGTCCTTTATATTAAATCCAATGGAGCGCATTGCACAATTAGTCATTGTGCCAGTAGTGCAAGCAGAATTTCATATTGTGGACGAATTCACTGTGAGTGATCGTGGTGATGGCTGCTTTGGTAGTACCGGTAAGCACTAATCGTGCGTAATTTGAAAATGTCTAAACATTAAAATACACGTATTTAATAGATAAAAAACTGACATTTAGCTTGAATAAATTCAAGCTTTCATACTATAATTGCGGTCTTTCTAAAAAAGCACAGTATTTAAGGCTAAATGCCTTGTTTAAAGGGTTTATTATGGCACGTGTATGTATGGTAACTGGCAAAAAGCCAATGGTGGGCAACAATGTTTCTCACGCACAAAACAAAACAAAACGTCGTTTTTTACCTAATTTGCAAAACCGCAAATTTTGGGTTGAATCTGAAAATCGTTGGGTAAGCATGCGCATTACCAATGCAGCTTTGCGTACAATCGATAAAAACGGCATTGATTCTGTGTTGGCAAAATTACGCGCTAACGGCGAAAAAATCTAAGCGCTAATTGTTATTAGCCAATTAAGGAAAACATAAAATGCGCGAAAAAATTAAATTAGAATCAAGTGCTGGTACAGGTCATTTCTATACCACCACTAAAAATAAACGTACCATGCCAGAAAAAATGGAAATCAAAAAATTTGATCCTGTGGTACGTAAACATGTAATTTATAAAGAAACAAAACTTAAGTAATTTAATTCATTAATGTTAGTTACTTAAGTAAAAAGCCCGCAATTGCGGGCTTTTTTATTATCCGACTTAACTTGTTTTTTGAAGCTAATTTTTATCAACCGTATTTTCAGGCGCAATTGCGTTCAGCATACGAAGCTCACGCTGAGGAAATGGGATGGAAATGCCATGTTGCTTAAATGCTTTCCACAAAGCTAAATAAATTTCTGATTTTAATGCTAATTGCCCATTTTCTGGATCTGCAATCCAAATTGATAGATTCATGTCGACTCCACTCTCAGCAAAAGCCTTAATGGTTGCCACTGGCTCGGGCGTTACTAAAACTCTGGCGTTTTCTTGTGCTACTTTTTTCATGAGATTCAACACTAACTCTAAATCACTTTCATAGGCCACTTGCACATCCAAAAGTACCCTGCTGTTACGATCGGTAAATGAATGATTAATCACTGAATTAATAATCAGCAATTCGTTTGGCACAATCACTTGTGTGCCATCAAGTTTTTTTAAGACTAAATACCGCGTACGTAAATCGGTAATAACGCCATAATGTTTATCTTCCACCGTTACAATATCACCAATTTGCATCGATTTATCTAATAACAAAATAAAACCGCTGACGTAATTACTGGCGATGCGTTGCAAACCAAAACCCAGCCCTACACCTAAGGCACCACCAAACACAGAGAGCAAAGTTAAATCAAGCCCAGCTGCTGATAAGCCAATCATAATCGCGATAAACATCAATGCAATTCTGAGCACCTTGCTCATCACAACACGCATATTCATATTAATATGTGTTGCATGCATCAGCTTATTTTCCATCACTCGACTAATCCAAAGTGCGACAAATATAGTTGCAAAGATAGTGAGCAGTGCTTGCAAAATAACCAATAAATTAACGTTTGTTTTGCCTATATTAAATTCAACATCTTTTAAGGTTTGAATAATTTCTGGCAATAAGCCGCTTAAATGCAATGCTAATATCAGCCAAATCAACGCAGATATTGTATTTTCTAGCGTTTTAAGCAAGCCGCCTGGTGAAATAATGTAGCGAATGCCATAGACAATTAGGCGAATGACCGCCATAGCAATCAGCAATCTGCTGGCCAAATGCAACATGCTGGTATGTTGCCAATGGGTGAGGATTGCTTTGCCAATTAATATGATGATTAAAGTCGATAGCGGAAATAAAACGCGATTGATACTACCAATACCCAAGCGCCAATTTTCTGGCGCGCTGCGCATCACATAACCGCGCAGGGCACCATTAATTAACCAGGCAACACTTGCAGCGATAACAATAATGCCCAGTTGCCATAGTGCCGCTGGTGTAGAAATATCTTGTATCGTTTCTTGCCAAACCAGAAAAATTTCGTTGTTCATGTTCATATTGACAGTTATTTAGTTACAACAAGAAAATTGTTGCCAAGCCTAAGAATATAAAAAAGCCACCGCTATCGGTCATCGCTGTAATCAGCACACTGGAGCCTACTGCGGGATCTCGCCCAAAGCGATTCATGACTAGTGGAATCGTCACACCCATAATTGCGGCCAATAACAAGTTAAGTGTCATGGCTGACATCATCACCAAACCTAAATGATAGTTTCCATACAATATGTAGGCAATCAATCCAAGCACACTACCCCACACCAAACCATTCAGTAAAGCGACGCCTAATTCTTTTTTAATCAGCGACTGCATATTATGCGAAGCGATTTGGCCCAACGCTAAACCACGCACAATCATGGTCGTGGTTTGATTACCAGAGTTTCCACCAATACCTGCCACAATCGGCATCAGTGCAGCCAGTGCGACTATTCTCTCTATTGAGTTTTCAAACAAACCAATCACGCGAGAGGCGATGATGGCAGTGATTAAGTTAATAGCCAACCATGCCCAGCGGTTTTGTACCGATTTCCAAACTGACGCAAAGAAATCTTCCTCCTCACGCAAACCCGCCATTGATAGCATATCGGCGTTTGATTCATCACGAATATAGTCCATTACCGCATCTACCGTGATGCGGCCAACCAGCTTATTATTTTGGTCTACCACTGGTGCGGTCACTAAGTCATAACGCTCAAACGCGCTGGCAGCTTCATCGGCAATGTCTTCTGGATGAAACACAACAGCATCGGCAATCATTACATCGGCAACATTGGCATCTAAATCATTCACCACCATGGTTTTTAATGGCAACACGCCCAGCAAAATATCGTGTCTATCTACCACAAATATTTTATCAGTATGATCTGGCAAATTACTTAAACGGCGCAGATAGCGTAAAGCGACTTCTAAAGTGATGTCTTCTCTAATTGATACAATATCAAAATCCATTAATGCGCCGACGGCATCATCGGGATAAGAAAGTGTAGATTGCAAGCGTTCACGATTTTGCGAATCCAGACTGTCCATCAAATCTTGCAACACGTCTTTTGGCAAATCAGGCGCTAAGTCTGCTAACTCATCTGTATCTAATTGTTCTGCGGCAGCAAGCAGCTCATCAGAATCCATGTCTGCAATAAGGCTCTGCCGAACGGAATCCGACACTTCCAGTAAAATTTCGCCGTCACGCTCGGCTTTTACAAGCTCCCAGACTTTTAGACGTTCTTCTAATGGCAACGCTTCTAAAATATAAGCAACATCGGCTGGATGTAAAACATCTAACTTTTTCTGTAATTCATTTAAGTTTTGCTTATGTACCAGCAATTCAACCAAATCATGCTTAGGCATATCTTGCTTATGTACAAGATTCTCCACCAGCTTATGCTTATCAAGCAAAGCGATTACTTGCTTTAAGCTTTCGCCCAAGCTTTCTTTAGAGGTATCTTTTACTTCTTGTTTGTTGGTCATGCAAAACCTTAGCACTCGTTACTAGCGTTATCCGTTATTATGATTTATTTTCTACAGGCATAGGCTGTTTTTAATCGCTAATTAATGCGAAATGCATGCTTAAATACGCATTCATCTCGTTCGATTGATGAAATATTGATGTCTACTATAAACCTGTATTTATTCAGCACCGCATATTGTCATTTGTGTGATCAAGCACAACAATTGCTAGTCAATTTGGGGGTTGAATCTTTTACTATTATTGAAATAATTGACGATGCTGAGCTATTAAGTCTATATGGCTTACGCATTCCAGTACTGCAACGCAATGACACGAAAGCTGAATTGAATTGGCCATTTAACGCTGATGATATTGTTATATTCTTAAGGAATTAAAAGACAAAAAAGCCAGCAAAAAGCTGGCTTTTTTAGTGTAACTTAACCTTATTTATTCGGCAGAAACTGCTTCAGATGATGTATCTGGACGATCCACCAACTCAACCAAGGCCATAGGTGCATTGTCGCCATTACGGAAACCGCATTTTAGGATACGCAGATAGCCGCCGTTACGTGCAACATAACGTGGACCCAACTCACCAAACAATTTACCAACAATATCGCGATCACGTAGACGGCTAAAAGCTAAACGACGGTTTGCTAAAGTCGCATCTTTACCTAATGTAATCAATGGCTCCGCAAATTTACGTAACTCTTTTGCTTTAGGCAAAGTCGTTCTGATGATTTCATGACGTAACAAAGATACTGACATGTTGCGGAACATAGCGGCGCGATGGCTGCTAGTACGATTTAATTTACGATTGCTATTACCGTGACGCATAGTAACTCCTTAAGTTTCTTTAAATATTAAGCGTAAGCTTAATTACGCTTTTTCTAGACCAACTGGCGGCCAGTTTTCTAATTTCATACCTAATGTTAAGCCTTTAGTTGCTAATACATCTTTAATTTCATT